>NZ_ATNI01000055.1:0-66127 GCF_000511705.1 Thermus sp. NMX2.A1 | reverse complement strand
CTGAACTGGTCAAGGAAAGCCTCTACTAAGGACCAACCGGGTCCGGCCCGCAGTTCAGCGTAGACCGGAGGGCTGACAAAAAGGGCTTGCCGGGATAGCCCATCCAGCAAGGCGATGGCCTTCTCATGTTGGGCATCCTTGGGGTCCAGGGCAGAAAGGATGACGTTGGTGTCCAGGCTGGTCATCCCTTACGCAGTTTCCGAATATAGCCCACGGCATCGTGCCCTGTGGTCTTTTGCAGGGCTTCGGCCTCATCGGGATAGGCCTCGAGAAGTTCCTGCAAAAGCTGCCGCACCGGTGGGCGCCAAGGGCGTAAGCGGATTTCTCCTTCCACCACTTCCACCAGGAGCTTTTCCCCGGGATGGAGCCCCAAAGCCTGCCGAACCTCGGCGGGAAGGGTGATCTGGTATTTGGGGCTGATGGTGACCGTGGCCATGCCTTTAGCTTAGCAAAAACCACTAAGCGTATTTTGCTTTACCCTATGCCCCGGCAAAGGAGAGCTCCGCCACCGCCACCGTGGGGCTACCGTAGGCGGCGTCCAGGAGGGTCCAGTCCAGGTCGTCCCCCACCGCCTCCACCCCCTGGAGAAGCTCCAGGAGGTTCCCGGAGACGGCGAAGTTCTCCACCGCGTGCCGCACCTCCCCCTCCTCCACCCAAAGCCCTAGGGCCTGGAGAGAGAAGTCCAGGCTCACCGGGTTCGCCCCGGCGTGGAGGCCCATGAACTCGGTTATCAGGACCCCCTTTTCCAGGCGCAGGTTGCCCACGGGTTCCAGGTAGAGGTTGGTGGGAGCCACGTCCAGGATTCCGCGGTAGGTGCGGAAGGCGTGGCCGGTGTTCTCCTGGCCCAAGGCCCTGGCGGTTTCTGCGTTGTGGAGGAAGGTTTTGAATACCCCCTTCTCCACCACCACCGTGCGCCGGGCCGGGGTGCCTTCGGCGTCAAAAGGACGGGAAACCAGGCCCTTTTCCAGGGTGGGGTCGTCCACCAGGGTGACCCACTCCGAGGCGATCCGTTCCCCTAAGCGGTTCAGGAGGCGGCTTTTGCCCTCGAGGGCGCTTTTGGCGGAAAGGGAGCGGGAAAGCACCAGGAGAAGCTCTGCCATAGCCTTGGGCTCCAGGTAGGCCCGGTAGCGGCCGGTGGGGAGGGGCCTGGCGTTTAAGTGCCTGGCGGTTTTCTCCCGGATTTCCAAAGCGGTGCGGCCGGGGTCCAGGAGGTGAAACTCCTTGGCCAGCTTGAAGTCCCAGCCTTGCTTGAGGCTTGGGCCATCCCCCATCACCAGGCTACCCCCCAGCCCAGCGAGTCCGGTGCGGAGGGCACCCTCGGCCCCTAAGGTGCTGGAGAGGGCCATCCGGACCTCCTTTTCCATGTAGCCCCCCATGAGGACGCTTCGGGTGCGGGGGTCGTCCCGCAAGGCCCTTTCCAGTTCCAGGGCGCTTTGCTTCTTGGCTTCCAGGGGAGCAGAAAGGCCCTCCCCCAGAAGGTCGTGGCTTCCCAAAGCCTGGCCTGGGGGGATGAAGCCTTCCTTTCCCGCAAGAAGGGCGTTATCCCTGGCCTCCGATAGGGCCCACTCTAAAGCTTCCGGGGAAAGCTCTTCCGTGTAGGCGTAGCCCACTTGGCCTTGGACCACCACCCTGAGGCCGATTCCCCCCTGGCGGGCCTCCTTGATCTCCTCCAGGGTACCTTGCCGGGCCCTTAAGGAAAGCTCCCGCTCCTCCTGGAAGAGGACTTCCGCCTCGAGGCCCAGTTCCTTCGCCCGTCTTAACAGGTACCGCTTGGCTTCCTCCAGCGTCATGCCCTACCTCCCACCACGATTTCCGAGACCAGCACATGGGGCTGGCCCACCTCCACGGGCACCATTCCCGAGAGGCTCCCGCACATCCCGGGGGCGTTTTCCCAGTCCTTGGCCACGGCCACCACCTTCCTGATGGTCTCCGGCCCCTTGCCCACCAGCATGGCCCCGCGCACGGGTTCTTCCAGGCGCCCGTGGCGGATGATGTATCCCTCCTGCACGGCGAAGTTGTACTCCCCCGAGCCCGGCTTCACCTGTCCGCCTCCCAACTCCTTGGCGTAGAGGCCGAACTCCACGCTGGCGATGAGGTCTTCCACCTCCTTGTCCCCCGGGGCGATGAAGGTGTTGCGCATCCTCGAGGTGGGGGCGAAGGTGTAGTCCTGCCTGCGGCCCGAGCCGGTCATGGGGTAGCCGGTGAGAAGGTGGCCCAGGCGGTCCACCATGTAGCTTTTGAGGATGCCCCTTTCGATGAGCACCGTGCGCTCCGTGGGGCGGCCCTCGTCGTCCACCTCCGTGGAACCCCAGGCGTGGGGGAGGGTGCCGTCGTCGATGTAGGTCACCGCGGGGCTTGCCACCTCCTCTCCAAGCCTATCGGCCAGGACGCTGGCCTTTTTGGCCACACTGGTGGTTTCCAAAAGATGCCCCAGGGCCTCGTGGAAGATAACCCCGCCGAAGGCGTTTCCCACCACCACGGGCATGGTCCCGGCGGGGGCGGGCTTGGCTCGCAGGTTGGTGAGGGCCTGGCGGGCGGCCTTGGCCCCCACCTCCTTGGGGGGGAAGAGGTCGAAGAGTTCCAGCCCCACACTCTTGCCGGGGGCCGCGTACCCCGTTTGCACCTCCGTGCCGTCTTGGGCCACCGCCAGCACGAAAAGCCGGGTGCGGACCCTCTTTTCCTCGGCCCACGTGCCCTCGGTGTTGGCGATCAGGACCTCCTGCTCCCATTCCTGGAGGCTGGCCTCCACCTGCCTGATCTCCGGGGCGATCCTGGCGCCGGCCTCCGCCTCCAGAAGCCTTTCCAGACGGTAGCGCTTGTCCTTTTCCCCGTAGGGCGTGCTAGGGGTGTGAAGGCCCTTGGGCAAAGTCTTGCGGAAGTCCAGGCCCCCGGCACCCCGCTCGTCCACCTGTCCCAGGGCTCCCTTGGCCCGGAGGAGGGTTTCCAGGGCTTCCAGAAGGCCCTCGCGGGTGAGCTGGTTGGTATAGGCGTAGACCACCTCGGTGCCGAAGAAGAGGCGGAGGCCCGCCCCGTAGTCCAGGCCGGAGATGGCCTCCTCCAGGCGGCCCGAACGCACGATCATGCGCCGCCTCCGGGAGCGCTCCGCGTAGATCTCGGCGAAGTCGGCCCCGCCCTTTAGGGCTTGCCGCAGGAGGGTTTCCACCAGATCTGGGCTTAGCATGGAAGGAGGCTAACCCAGGACTGACCCGCGGGTCAACTCCTTAGGGAAGAATTCCCTGGAGGACTCCTTTGGGGAGTCTCACGCAGGTTCTGCCGGGGTGAGGTGGAGGAGGGTGTAGACCGCCCTTTCCAGGGCCAGCCAGGGATCCTTGCCCTCCTTGGCCCGGCGCTCCGCCTGGATCAAGGCGTCCAGGCTGGTCTCGAGGGCTTCCTTGGAGAGGCCTCGAGCCAGCTCCAGCGCCCTTTTGGCCGCGTAGGGATGGGCCTCGAGGCGGGCGAGGTCGGCTTCCGTGGGCCTGGGGTTTTCCTTGAGAAGCATCCAGGCCCTGGCCAGAAGAGAAAACTGCCAGGCGAAGGCCCCGAGGAGCCTTAGGGGCTCCTCGCCCTCCTCCCTTAGCCGCCTTAGGTGGCGGAAGGCGGCCTTGGCCTCCCCTTCCAAAACCGCCCGCACCAGGTCAAACCCGCTTACGGGGGGCTTCAGGGCCACCACCCGTTCCACCTTCTCCAGGGTGAGGGGAGGTGGGAGAAGGGCGAGCTTCTCCAGCTCCCGTTCCAGGGCCTCGAGGTCCCCTTCCAGGGAAGCCAGGTACTGGGCGATGCCGGCGGGTAGCCTGAACCCCAGCCGCTTGGCCCGGTTTTCCAGGTGGCGGACGAGGTCCTTGCCCTTCGGGGTGGGGAAGTCCCGCCGCTCCCGGGTGCGGTAGAAGGCGGCCCGGGCGGTGGTGGGCTTGGGGTCAAGGATAAGCACGGCCACCTCCTCGGGGACGTTTTCCAGAAGGGGCTTTAACGCCTTCCACTCCCCATCGCTCACCTCCCTCAGGTCCAGCATGGCCCCGGCTTGCCCGAAAAGCCCGGGGCTTAGGGCCTCCGCCAGGGCTTCCGGGGTGGGTTCGGTGAAGTGGGTGAGGCCCCGAAGGGAGGCCTCCTGGAGGAGGGCCTCCTTGGCCAGAAAGGGATCCCCTGTGAAGGCGATGACCATGCTTTAGAAGGCGCTCAGCCCCGTGGCCTCCCGCCCCAGGACCAGAGTGTGGATGTCGTGGGTGCCCTCGTAGGTGTAGACGGTTTCTAGGTTGAGCATGTGGCGGATGGCGTGGTACTCCAGGGTGATGCCGCTTCCCCCCAGGATGTCCCGGGCTAGGCGGGCGGCCTTCAGAGCCTTCCACACGTTCTGCCGCTTGGCCAGGGAAACCTGGGCGGGCTTGAGCTTCCCCTCGTCCTTTAGCCGGGCCAGGCGCCAGGCGAGAAGCAGCCCCTCCGTGTGATCGGCCAGCATCTCCGCCAGCTTGGCCTGCACCAGCTGCTTTTTGGCGATGGGCTCGCCGAAGGTGCTCCGGCTTTTGGCGAACTCCACCGCCTCGGTGTACACCGCCTCCAAGGCTCCCAGAACCCCCCAGGCGATGCCGAAGCGAGCCTGGGTGAGGCAGGAAAGGGGGGCCTTGAGGCCCTCGGCCTTGGGCAGGCGCAGGGCCTCGGGCACTCTCACCTCCTCCAGCACCAGCTCGCTGGTCACCGAGGCCCTCAGGCTCATCTTGTGCTTCACCTCCCGGGCCTGGAAGCCTGGGGTGTCGGTGGGAACGATGAAGCCCAGAACCCGCCCCTCCTCGTCCTTGGCCCAGATGATGGCGATATGGGCCAGGTTGCCGTTGGTGATCCACATCTTGGTGCCGTTCAGGACCCAGGTATCCCCCTCGAGGCGGGCTTTGGTCTTCATGTTGCCGTAGGGGTCCGACCCCCCATCGGGTTCGGTGAGGCCGAAGCAGCCCACCATCTCCCCCCGGGCCAGCTTGGGCAGGAACTCCCGCTTCTGCTCCTCGCTGCCAAAGGCGTAGATGGGGTACATGACCAGGGAGCTTTGCACGCTCACAAAGCTCCTAAGCCCCGAGTCCACCCGTTCCAGCTCGTAGGCGATGAGCCCGTAGGCGGCGCTGGAAACTCCTGCTCCTCCGTACTCCGGGGGCAGGGTGGGGCCTAGGAAGCCCAGCTCCGCGAACCGGGGTATGAGGTGGGTGGGGAAGACCCCTTCCTCCCACCAGTCCCGGATATAGGGCAGGGCCTCCTTTTCCAGGAAGCGGCGGGCGGCCTTTTGGATCTCCTTCTCCTCCGGGGTGAGGAGGTCTTCTAGGGCGTAGAAGTCCAGCATGGGGCACCTCGAGGGGCAGTTTACCGGAAGAGGAGGGGGAATAGCTCCTCATGGCACCTCGGCGAAAGCCAAGGTGGGGTGGTATCAGAGCATTCCCGCCAAAAAGCCCTGCTCCCGGATGGTGCGGAGGAGGTCCATCACCGTCAGGACCTGGGGGTCGTACTCCACCAGGACCTGGGCGGGGCCGGTGGCCTGGACCTGGGAGGTGCCCTCGAGGTCCCGTAGCGCCTTAAGGATCCGCTCCATCCCCTCGGGGGTAGGCTCTCCCCGGATGCCGATGAGAACCCGGTTCATGGTCTCTATTCTAGGACGCCCCGGGTTTCTCCCCTCTGTCCCCGGCTTCCCAGGACCCTCACCGCCAGGACCAAGGGTCCGATGGCAAATCCCTGGGCCTGTAAGGCCGCCTGAAGGTCCTCCCGTGTGGGGTCCAGGTGTAGGGCCACCTCGTAGACCCCAGCGTCGTAGGCGCTTTTCACCACGGCGGCCAGGAGGCCCTCCAAAACGGCCTGGTTCCTGCCCTCCACCCGGGTGACGAGGACCGTGGTGGCCTCCCCCTGCCACACCGCCTGGGCCAGGGCGAAGCCCATGGGCTCCTCCCCCTCTTCCGCCAGGAAGGAGTGGCCGGTGCGGGCGAAAAAGCGCACGGCACCCAGGCTCAAGGGCCGGCTTCCCGCCACCCGGTTGAGGAGGTGCAGATCCAGCTCGGTGAAAGGACGGAAGCGCATGGGCCCATTATGCTTCCTGGGCCCGGGGTTTGGGGCGGAAGAGTAGGGCCTCGAGGAGGAGCACCAAGGCGGCGAGGAGGGCGAGGAACCGGCCCGCCCCTCCCTGGCTTGGAGGAAGAAAGCTGGGCCCGGGGGTGGGGAGGAGGGTTTCCACAGGGGAAAGGAGGCCCGTGCGCACCTCCCGGTAGGGTTTGAGGAAGTTGTAGACCAGGAGGGGGAAGAAGGGGCGCTCCTGGATGGCGGCCAAGGGGGGCAGGTAAAGCCCTCCTTCCGTGAAGTAGACGAGGCCCACCCCATCCTCCCCTTCCGCCAGGGGCCGCCAGGAACTGGGGGGCGGGGGAGGAGGGGGCAGGCGCTCCCCCAAAAGGGCCACTCCTTCCAGGAGGGGGTGAGGCGTAGCGAGGAGAACCGGGGTAGGGTTTCCCCCGGAAGGGGCCAGGTAGAGGGTTGGCCTATCGGGAAGCCCCTGGGGTACCCCGATGCGCACCCGCACCTCCTCCCCGGGAACCGCCCCCAGGAGGAGGAAGAGCCTTTCCAAGGCGGGGGCCTTGGGGTAGTCCACCCCAAGCCGCTTTAGGCCGAAGCCCGCCTCGTCGTCCAGGTCCAGGGCACCTCCATTCAGGAGCCGGGCGGTAAAGGTGGGGGGAAGGTTCTCCAGCCGGGCGAAGCCCCGGGCCGGAACCCGCACCTCCTCCACCCTGCCCCCCACCTCCACCCGGGCGACAAGGGTCCGGCTTGCGCTATTCCCTAAGGCCAAAAACCCCTGGGCCACGGCCACGATCCCCAGGTTCTCCCTGGGGCTTCCCACCCCGATGTACCCCTCCGCCCCAGGGGGCGGGGGGCCGTCGCTCGCCACCAGTACCGGAGCCTTTAGAAGCCTCCGCCCTAGGGCGATGGCCTCCTCCAGCCGGGCCTCACGGTCCCTTGGCTCCAGCGCCAGGAGTCGGGTCCTCAGGGCGATGCCGGGGGCAGGGCCATAGGCTTCCGGCTTTTCCCCAGCCTGCACCAAGACGGCCTCCGGGGTTCTTTCCAAAAGGGGGAGAAGCCTTTCCTTGGCCAGGTCCAGACGGGTCTTGGCTCCTTCCCGAGTGGCCATACTGGCGGAGGCGTCCACCACGAAGATCATGGGGGAGGGCCCCAAGGGGGGATCCTCGAGGGCCAAGACCATCAAGGCGGCCGCCAGGAGAAGGAGGAAAAGCCTTAAGTCCAGCCGGGGCCGAAAGCGCTTCTTCCTGCCCCTCTGCCAAAGCCATACCCCGGCCCAGGGGCGCACCTTGGGCCTCCTCGCCCGGTAAAGGAGGTAGACGAGGAGGAGCACCGGAAGGAGGAGCCAGAGCATTGTCCTTAGCCTAGTCCCTTCTTGAGGGTATCTGCTAGAGTAACAGGAGGTGATACCGTGCCCGGGGTGCTGGTGCACTTGAGGCTTCCGGAAGAGCTTGTAAAGCGCCTGGACGAGGAGCGGAAGGGGCGTTCCCGAAGCGAGGTGGTGGCGGAGGCCCTGGAAGACTACCTCAGGCGGGTGCGGCTTCTCTCCCTGGTGGAGGAGGTGGCGGGTTCCGTGGGTTTTGAGGAGGCTCCCCACTGGGCCACGCCGGAGGATGTGGTGGGCTATGTCCGGACTTTGAGGGGGGAAGCGGAGGCCCGTTTGGATGCGTTATCTCCTGGACAGCACGGTGATCATTGATCTCTTCCGGGGCCATCCCCGGGTGGTGGCCTGGGTGCGGGGGAGTCTGGCCCAGGGGGCAACCCTGTGGGTTACGCCCATTACGGTGGCGGAGGTGTTGGCAGGCGTTCCGGAGAGGGGATTGGAGGCCCAGCGCCGCTTTCTCCGGGAGCTGGGTTTCGCACCTTTAGACTTCGCGGTAGCCGAGCGGGCTGCAAGGCTTTTTTGGGAGAGGAAGGTCCAGGGAGCCCGGCTTCCTTTAGTGGACCTGTTGCAATGGGCAGCGGCGGAGGTGCACGGCCTCACCTTGGTCAGTTCCAATACCCGCCATTACCCGGGCCCGGTGCTGGATCCGAGGGAAGGATAGCCATGTGGATTTTGGGCATTGACACCTCCTGCGACGACACGGGGGTAGGCCTGGTGAAGGACGGGGAGGTGGTGGTGAACCTGGTGGCCAGCCAGGTGGCCCTGCACCAGGCTTTCGGCGGGGTGGTGCCCGAGCTGGCCAGCCGGGAGCACCTGAAGGTCATCCGCCCCCTTGCGGAAAAGGCCCTGGCCGAGGCAGGGATAGGGCCCAAGGATCTTTCCTTGGTGGCGGCCACCCGTGGCCCTGGGCTCATCGGGGCCCTGCTGGTGGGGTACACCTTCGCCAAGGGCCTGGCCTGGGCCTTGAGGAAGCCCTTCTATGCCATCCATCACCTCGAGGCCCACATCGCCGCCGCCTGGCCTCCTGGCCTGAGCCCCCCTTTCTTGGCCCTGGTGGCCTCGGGTGGGCACACCCACCTTTTCGCGGTGGAGGCCCTGGGCCGCTACCGGCTTCTCGGGGCTACCCGGGATGATGCCGCCGGGGAGGCCTTTGACAAGGTGGCGAGGCTTCTCGGCCTGGGCTTTCCCGGGGGACCCGAGATCGAGCGCCTGGCCCAGGAGGCCAGGGAGAAGGTGCCCTTCCCCGTCCCCCTCAAGGACCAGAAGGGGTACGAGTTCAGCTTCTCCGGCCTCAAGACCAAGGCGGTGCAGCTGGTGGAGGCCGGGCATCCCGCCCCGGCCTTGGCCAGGGGGTTTCAGGAGGCGGCGGTGGAGCACCTGGCCCAGGTGGTCATCCGGGCTGCCCAGGACACGGGCCACCGGGTGCTTCTGGTGGCGGGAGGGGTGGCCGCCAACCGGGCCTTGCAGGCTCGCTTCCAGGAGGCGGGGCTTACCGTGTACTTCCCCCCCAGGGGCCTTTCCCAGGACAACGGGGCCATGGTGGCCTTGGCCGCCTGGCGCCGTTACCAAGCAGGCTTTCCCCCTAGCCCCCTGTCCCTTGGGGCCACCGCCTACTGGCCCCTCGAGGAGGCCTGAAGGCTTTCTCATCCTGTAGGGGTACAATCGGCCTTAGGATGCTGGGCCTCATACGGAAGCTTTTCGACAACAACGAGCGGGAGATTGCCCGCTACTACAAGCAAGTGGTGGAGCCCACCAACCGGCTGGAGCCGGAGGTGGAGAAGATCGCTGACCTGGCCGCGGCCTACGCGGAGCTCAAGGAGAAGCACGAGAGGGGAGCGAGCCTCGAGGAGCTTCTCCCCATGGCCTTCGCCTTGACCCGCGAGTCCGCCAAGCGCTATTTGGGCATGCGCCACTTTGATGTGCAGCTCATCGGCGGGGCGGTGCTCCACGAGGGCAAGATCGCGGAGATGAAGACCGGGGAGGGCAAGACCCTGGTGGCCACCTTGGCTGTGGCCCTGAACGCCCTAAGGAGTAAGGGTGTCCACGTGGTCACGGTGAACGACTACCTGGCCCGCCGCGACGCCGAGTGGATGGGGCCCGTGTACCGGGGCCTGGGCCTCACGGTGGGGGTCATCCAGCACAGCTCCACCCCCGAGGAGCGCCGCAAGGCCTACCTGGCCGACGTCACCTACGTGACCAACTCCGAGCTGGGCTTTGACTACCTCCGGGACAACATGGCCATCAGCCCGGACCAGCTGGTGCTTCGCCACGACACCCCCTTGCACTACGCCATCATCGACGAGGTGGACTCCATCCTCATCGACGAGGCCCGCACCCCTTTGATCATCTCCGGCCCAGCGGAGAAGGCCACGGACCTCTACTACAAGATGGCGGAGATCGCCAAGAAGCTGGAGCGAGGCCTTCCCCCGGAGCCCGGGGTGCGCAAGGAGCCCACGGGGGACTACACCATTGAGGAGAAGAACCGCTCCGTGCACCTCACCCTCCAGGGCATTGCCAAGGCGGAAAAACTCCTTGGGGTGGAGGGGCTTTTCAGCCCCGAGAACATGGAGCTCGCCCACATGCTCATCCAGGCCATCCGGGCCAAGGAGCTCTACCACCGGGACCGGGACTACATCGTCCAGGATGGCCAGGTCATCATCGTGGACGAGTTCACGGGCCGCCTGATGCCAGGGCGGCGCTACGGGGAAGGCCTCCACCAGGCCATTGAGGCCAAGGAGGGGGTCAAGATTGAGCGGGAGAACCAGACCCTGGCCACCATCACCTACCAGAACTTCTTCCGCCTCTACGAGAAGCGGGCCGGGATGACCGGCACCGCCAAGACCGAGGAGAAGGAGTTCCAGGAGATCTACGGCATGGACGTGGTGGTGGTGCCCACCAATCGCCCCATGATCCGGCAGGACTTCCCCGACGTGGTCTACCGGACGGAAAAGGGCAAGTTCTATGCGGTGGTGGAGGAGATCGCCGAGAAGTACGAACGGGGCCAGCCGGTCCTGGTGGGCACCATCAGCATCGAGAAGTCCGAAAGGCTTTCCCAGATGCTCAAGGAGCCCCGCCTCTATCTGCCCCGGCTGGAGATGCGCCTGGAGCTTTTCAAGAAGGCCAGCCAGAAGCAGCAGGGGGAGGAGTGGGAGCGCCTAAGGAAGCTTCTGGAAAAGCCTACCCAGCTTAAGGATGAGGATCTTGCAGCCTTTGAGGGCCTCATTCCCCCGAAGGGCAACCTGCGCGCTGCCTGGGAGGGTTTAAAGCGGGCGGTGCATACCCTGGGCATCCTGCGCCAGGGCATTCCCCACCAGGTCCTGAACGCCAAGCACCACGCCAAGGAGGCGGAGATCGTGGCCCAGGCGGGCCGGAGCAAGACGGTCACCATCGCCACCAACATGGCGGGCCGGGGCACGGACATCAAGCTGGGGGGGAACCCCGAGTACCTGGCGGCAGCCCTATTGGAGAAGGAGGGCTTTGACCGGTACGAGTGGAAGGTGGAGCTCTTCATCAAGAAGATGGTGGCGGGCCAGGAGGAGGAGGCCCGGGCCCTGGCCCAGGAGCTGGGCATCAAGGAAGAGCTTCAGGAAAAGATCCGCCAGATCCGGGAGGAGTGCAAGGCGGACGAGGAACGGGTGCGGCAACTGGGAGGGCTTTTCATCCTGGGCACCGAGCGGCACGAGTCCCGCCGCATCGACAACCAGCTTCGGGGCCGGGCCGGGCGCCAGGGGGACCCGGGGGGAAGCCGCTTCTACGTGAGCTTTGACGACGACCTCATGCGCCTTTTCGCCTCAGACCGGGTCATCGCCATGCTGGACCGCATGGGGTTTGACGACTCTGAGCCCATCGAACATCCCATGGTGACCCGTTCCATCGAGCGGGCCCAGAAGCGGGTGGAGGACCGCAACTTCGCCATCCGCAAGCAGCTTTTGCAGTTTGACGACGTGATGGCCCGCCAGCGGGAGGTCATCTACGCCCAGCGCCGCCTGATCCTTCTGGGTACGGATGAGGAGGTGAAGGAGGCGGCCTTGGGCATGGTGGAGGAAACGGTGGCGGGGATTGCGGAAAACATCCTGAACCCCCAGGTGCACCCCGAGGACTGGGACCTGGATGCCCTGAAGACCACCCTCCTGGACACCGTGCCCCAGCTTGCGGACTTCCCCTTTGAGGAGCTTCGCACCTTAAAGCCCGAAGAAGGCGTGGAGCGCCTGGTGGAGGCGGCCTTGAAGGCCTACGAGGCCAGGGAGCAGGAGCTTTCCCCTCCCCTGATGCGGGCGGTGGAGCGCTTCGTGATCCTCAACGTGGTGGACTCCGCCTGGAAGGAGCATCTCCATAACCTGGATGTGCTCCGCCAGGGTATCTTCCTGCGGGGCTATGGTCAGAAGGACCCCTTCCAGGAGTACAAGATCGAGGCCACCCGGCTGTTCAACGACATGGTGGGCTTCATCAAGGGGGAGGTGGCCAAGTTCCTCTTCCGCCTCAAGGTGGAGGCGGAGCCGGTGCGCCCGGTGCGGGAGGCTCCTTACGTGCCCGTGCCCGCTCCCCAGGAGGAGGCCCGGCCCTTCGGCGTGGAGAAGAAGCGCCCCACCACCCCACCGCCCCAGCCCGGCCTTTCCCGGGCTGAGCGCCGAAGGCTCATGCGGGAGGAGAGGAAGCGCAAGAAGGAGTAGGGCCCTTTCCCGTGAGCTTTCCCGGGGCGTTCCAGAACTTGGCCGGAAGGGACTTACCGGGTTCCCCACCTTGGCGAAAGCCAAGGTGGGGTGGTACTAGGCCTCCACCTGTAAGCTGGTGGGGTCCAGGTTGGTGTAGACGTGTTGCACGTCGTCCAGGTCCTCCAAAGCCTCCACCAGGCGCATCACCTTGGCGGCCTCCTCGGGAGGCAGGGCCACGGTGTTCTGGGGATGCTGCACCACCTCCACCGCCTCCACGGGGATGCCCCGCCTTTTAAGTTCCTCGGCCATGCGGTAGGCCTCGGCGGGATCGGTGTAGATGGTGAGGCTTTCCCCTTCCTCCTCGAGGTCCAGGGCTCCAAGCTCTATGGCCGCCTCCTGAGCGGCCTCGGAGTTGTGGCAGACGATCACGCCTTTGCGCTCAAACTGCCAGGCCACGCTGCCCGTGGCCCCCAGGGAGCCGCCGTACTTGTTGAAGACGTGGCGCACCTCCCCGGCGGTGCGGTTGCGGTTTTCCGTGAGGGCGTAGACCAGAAGGGCCACCCCGCCCGGGGCGTAGCCCTCGTAGATGATCTCCTCGTACTGCTCGGCTCCTTCCCCTCCCCCTTGCAGCTTCTGCAGGAGGCGCTCGATGTTTTCCATGGGGACATCGTCGGCGCGGGCGGCTTCAATGGCGTTGCGAAGCTGGACGTTGGCCTCGGGGTAGGGGCTTCCCCCCGCCCGGGCAGCCGCCTGGATGGCCCGTAGGTGCTTGGAGATGATCTTGCCGCGTTTGAGGTCGTTGGCGGCTTTTTTGCGCTTGATCTGTGCCCACTTGCTATGACCGGCCATGGCTCACCTCACCCATTATAGCCAGCCTTTCCAGCACCTTCTCCGCCAGGCGTTCCCCGGCCTCCCGGAAGGGGTGGAAGAGAAGGCTCACCCCGGCGGCTTCCAGGATGGGGTCTTCCTCCAGGTGGAAGCTGGTGGCGGCCAGGATCCCCTTAAAGCCCCGCTCCTTCAGCCAGCGGGCGGCGAGGACCTTGGCCTCGAGGTCCGGCAGGGCCAGGACCACTGCCTTAAGCCCTGTAAGGTCCAGGCGCTCCCAAAGCTCGGGGTCCTCCGCATCCCCGTAGAGGACCCGCCGCCCCTTGGCCTGGTGGCGGGCCACCTTTTCGGGGTCGGCGTCCAGGCCCACCGGGCGCTCCCCCTTGGCCTCCAGGATGCGGTAGACGGCTCCCCCGGTGCGCCCCATGCCCACGATGAGCACCGTGGACCCATCCAGGCTCTCGGGTTCCTGGTCGGGGTGGCGCCCCTGGCGCTCCAGGGGAAGGAGGCGGGCCTCGAGGCGTTTGTAAAGGCTATGGCTGTACCGGGCTAGGGGTGCGGAAATCGCCATGGAAAGGGCCACCAGGAGGGCCAGGGTGGAAAGGCTATGGGGGAGAAGCCCCGCCCGTTCCAGCACGACCCCCACGATGAGGGCAAACTCCGAGTAGTTGCCCAGGTACATGCCGCTCACGAAGGCGGTGCGGGCCCGAAGCCCGAAGAGGAGAAACAGGGCGAAGAAGAGAGGGGTCTTGACCAAGGCCAGGAGGAGAAGGGACAGGACCACCCCGAGTTCCACGCCCTGTAGCCCTTCCCTGAGGCCGATATCCAGGAAAAAGGCCACCAGAAAGGCTTCCTTGAGGCTCCAAAGCCCCTTGGCCATCTCCCCTCCCTTTTCGTGGCCCGAGAGGAGGATGCCCATGATTAAGGCTCCCAGTTCCGGGGATAGCCCCATCTGGCGGAAGCCCTCGCCTCCCAGTAGGGCAAGGCCCAGGCCGAAGAGCACGAGTAGCTCGTCGTGGCCGCTTTTTTCCAGAAGCCAGGCCACGGCAAACCTGAGAAGGGGCAGGAGGAGAACCAGCCCTACCCAGGGGCTTATTTGATTCTCGCCATACAGGGTGATAAGGCCCACCGCCACCAGGTCCTGCAGGACCAGGATGCCCACGCTGAGGCGGCCATGGTACGTGGTGAGTTCCTTCTTGTCTTCGAGGACCTTCACCACAAGGACGGTGCTGGAAAAGGCCAGGGCGATGGCCAGGGGAAGGTTTCCCACGAGGAGGAAGGCGAGCAGGGCGAAAAGCAGGAGGTGGAGGCCGCCCACTCCCAGGATGCGGGGCTCGAGGAGGTCTTGAAAGCGGAGCTTTAACCCCACGGTGAAAAGGAGAAGGAGCACCCCGATCTCCGCCGCGCGGTGCAGGAATTCCGTCTCCCTTAGGCCCAAGCCGTGCAGGGCGAAGCCCGCCCCCAGATAGCCCACCAGGGGAGGAAGCCCCAGGCGGCTGGCCAAGAGGCCCAGGGTAAAGGCAGCAGCCACCCAGAGGGCTTCCATGGCTTCCAGGGTAGCAGACCAGCATGGGACAAGGGGGGTGTACCCCCCCTTGTCCCTACACCGAAAGGATTACTTCTTTTCTGCCAGGGCCTTGTCCAAGAGGGTCTTCCACTCCTCGTAGGGTAGGAAGCCCGTGCGCTTTTCCCCTGCGATGAAGAAGGTGGGGGTACCGGTGAGGCCCAGGTCCGAGGCCAGCTTCTGGTCGGCCAGGACCCCCTCGCGGTGCTTATTGGAGGAAAGGCACTGGCTAAAGGTGTTCTCGTCCAGCCCCATCTGCCCTGCCAGGTCCACCAAGTAGCGGTCCAGCACGCTCCCCTGGAGGTTTGCCCAGCTGGAGCTAGCCCGGAAGAGGACCTCGTGGTACTCGTAGTAGCGCCCTTGGTCGGCGGCGCAGGCGGCGGCCTCGCTGGCCCGGATCACGTTGGCCTGGCCGGGGAAGGGGAAGTCGCGGAAGAGGTAGCGCACCTTACCGGTGTCGATGTACTCGGCTTTAAGTCGGGGAAGGACGTTTAAAGCGTGGTTCTGGCAGTGGGGGCAGAGGTAGTTGGAAAAGTCCACCACCACCACGGGGGCGTTGGGGTCGCCCAGGGCAAAGCGGGCACCTTGGGCGGGGTCCAGCCCGGCTTTCCCCTTGGGACCCCAAAGGATCCAGCCCAAGCCGAGAAGGGCCAGGGCCACCACTACGAGAACTATAGCGCGCTGCATGGGTTTACTCTACCACGCTCCCGGTGAGAAACCCTGAGAGAGGCCCCCTTAGCCCCGGTAGGGGGACTGGCGGGCCTCGCCCTCCGGGGTGAGGTAGAAGGGGTTCGCATCGGTGGATACCATGGTTTCCGTTTCCACCGCCTCCTGGATGTCCTTGGGCAGGACGAACATGGCCTCGAGGTAGGGGGCGGAAAGGTGCCTTAAAGCCAGCTGCCGCTCCCGGATGCGGGCCTCGATGACCCCTTCGGAGAAGGCCGCGGGGTCAAAGGCATCCGAGGCCAGGAGGAAGCCAAAGTTCAGGAAGAAGCCGGGGATGTGGTTCTTGTAGCTCCGCACGTAGCGGAAAGCCTCCCGCACCGTGCGGTGCACCACGGGATGCACGCGGTGGTGGGTGAGCATGATCATCCCCGCCTGCATGCCCATGATCCCGCCCGGGTTCAGGTGGGCCTTCACCAGGCGGTAAAACTCCACCGTGTAGAGAAGCCTTGCGGGGTTGTCCTCCCCCACGGGGTCCGTGAGGTCGATGATGATGACATCGTACGTGTCCTGGGTGCGCTCCAGGTAAGCCCGGGCGTCGTCGATGATCAGGACCGTCCGGGGATCCTCGAAGGCTCCCTGGTGCCATTCGGGCATGTGGCGCTTGGCCACCTCCACCAGCTCCCCGTCGATGTCCACCATCACCGCCCGTTCCACGGTGGGGTGCTTGAGCACCTCCCTCAGGGTGGCCCCTTCCCCGCCTCCCACGATGAGCACGGTCCTGGGCTCGGGATGGGAGAGCATGGCCGGGTGGACCAGGGTTTCGTGGTAGACGTACTCGTCCCTTTCCGTGCTCTGCACGTCCTTGTCCAGGACCAGCACCTTGCCGAAGCCCTTGGTTTCAAAGAGAAAGTAGTCCTGGTACTTGGTGCGGCCGGAGGCGATCACCCTTTCCATGCGCCGCACCATGGTTTCGTAAGGGGTGATGTGCTCAAAAAAGTACATGCCGTAGTCCATAGCTTCAACCTCCTTGCTGGCCGCCAAAGGCCCGGCGCTTGATGGCGTGTTCCGTTCCCCGCCAGTAGCGGAAGGCCGATTCCTCCTTGGCCCCGAAGGCCCGGGAGAGCCCCTTCAGGACCTCCTCGGGGTCCACTCCATCCCGGTAGAAGTAGAGGTCCAGGGTGGCGGAGGCGTTGTCCTCGGGCCAGGTGTGGATCATCACCGCGGCCACCGGGCTCACCACCGCCGCCGAGAGCCCCTGGGGATGAAACTTGTACACCACCGACTGGGCCGAGCCCCTGGGTGCCCCCAGGCGCATCACCGCGTCCAGGAGGGCTGCCTCCACCATCTTGGGGTTTTCCAAGACATCCAGGTCGCAACCGTAGATTTCCGCCACCCAGCGCCCGCCCGGCACCGTTTCCACAAAGGGCCATGATAGCACACCTTTACCCGAAGAAGTCCTTGAGCTGTTCTTTGCTGATGAGGACCTCCCGGGGCTTGGAACCCTTGGAAGGGCCCACGATTCCCATGGCCTCGAGGGCATCCATCAGCTTCCCGGCCCGGGCGTGGCCGATGGAAAGGCGGCGCTGCAGGCGGCTTACGGAGCCGTAGCCCTCCTCCACCACGATCTCCGCCGCCTTCTTGAGAAGGGGATCCGAGAAGTCCACCTCGCCGGGGCCCGCGCCCTCCGGCCCCTTGGGGGGCTCAAAGTCCTGGCCGTAGGCCTCGGCGAAGCGGTCCTCGTAACTCTGGCCCCTGAGGAAGCCGGCCAGGCGCCCTACTTCCTCCTCGGAGAGGTAGGGTACCTGCAGGCGCACGGGCTTGGTGAGCCCGGGCTGGTAGAAGAGGGCATCCCCCTGGCCGATGAGCTTTTCCGCTCCCTGGGTGTCCAGGATGGTGCGGGAATCGAAGCCGCTGGACACGGCAAAGGCCAGGCGGGCGGGGATGTTCACCTTGATGAGGGAGGTGAGGATGTCCACGCTGGGCCGCTGGGTGGCCAGGATGAGGTGCATGCCCGTGGCCCGGGCCATCTGGGCCAGGCGCAGAATGGCGGATTCCACCTCCTTGGGGGCGGTCATCATCAGGTCGGCCAGCTCGTCCACCACGATGATCAGGTAGGGAAGGGTTTCCCCGCCTTCCTTTTCCATCTTGGCGTTGTACTGTTCCAGGTTCCTGGCCCCCACCCCGCTTAGGAGCCGGTAGCGCCGTTCCATGTGGGCCACCGCTCCTTGCAGGACCCCGGCGGCTTCCTCGGGGCTGGTGACCACAGGGCGCACCAGGTGGGGGATGCCCTCGTAGGGGGTGAGCTCCACCATCTTGGGGTCGATGAGGAGGAAGCGCAAGGAGGTGGGGAGGTGTTTAAAGAGGAGGCTTGCGATAAGGACGTTGATGGCCACGCTCTTGCCGCTTCCCGTGGAGCCGGCGATGAGGAGGTGGGGCATTTTGGCGAGGTCCCTCACCCAGATCTCCCCCTCGATGCTCTTGCCGAGGACCAGGGGCAGAAGGGCCTTGGCGTTTTGGAAGGCAGGGGAGAGGACCGCCTCGGAAAAGCGCACCAGCTCCCTTTTGGGGTTTGGCACCTCGAGGCCCACGGTGTTCTTCCCGGGAATAGGGGCTTCGATGCGCACCGCCCCCACCGCCAGGGCCCGGGCCAGGTCGTTTTGCAGGCTCTGGATGCGGCTAATCTTCTCCCCGGGGGCAGGCAGAAGCTCGTAGCGGATCACGGAGGGGCCGCGGGCATGGCCCACCACCTCCGCCTGCACCCCGAAGTGCTTGAGGGTGTCGGCGATGGTGCGCTTTAGCCTTTCCACCTCCTCCTCCAGGCCCCGGGCGGTTCCCTTGGGCTCCGGGGGGTCCAGGAGGTCCGGGGTGGGGAGGGCCAGGGCCGTGCTCTGGGGACGGGAGCGGGGTGGTGAAGGAGGGTCCGGCTGGACCTGGGCTGGGGAGGGTTCGGGGAAGACCAGGTCCAGGTCAAAGGGTTCCGGCTCAGGGGCAGGGGGTGGGGGAGAAACGGTGGGCGGGGGATTCCCCGTGAGGAGGGCCCTAAGCCCCTCGGCCTGGGCCTCGGGATGCCGGGAGAGGAAGGATAGCCAAGAGGAAAGCTCCTCGTAGCGCCCCTCGAGGTCCTGGACCAGACCGGAAAGCTCCTCCCAGCGGGCCTGGCGCTCTTCCCGAAGCCTTAGGCCCTGGACCAGGCCTCCCACGCTGGGCTTGGGTGCGGGAAAGGTGAGAAGGGCTTTCAAGCGGGATAAAAGGGCCTGGGCCTCGAGGTGAAGGGCTGCCCGCCGTTCCTCCAGGGCATCCCGCAGGGGACCTTCCCCCGGCACAGGGGTTTTCAAGCCTTGGAGGAGGGCTTGGAGCCGGGGTTCCAGGGGCCTTTGGTCCTCTTCCATCTGCCGCTTCAGCTCGACGGCCCGTTCCTTCAGGAACTCCCTTAAAGCCTTTTCCACCCCCGGGAGTTCCGCAGGGGAGAGGTTCTGCGCCAGGGCCTTTAGGGCGGTGTGTTCAGGGTAAAGGCGGGCGAGGAAGCCGATCCTTTGCCTGAGAAGAAGGGCTTTCAGGCGGTGGCGGATCCGGCGCACGCCCTCCACCCCCAGGTGCAGGCCGGTGAGGAGGAGGTGAAAAGGAGGTTTTCGCCGCCAGAGGTCCAGGACCAAGGAGGCCAGGATGGGGGGAAGGAGGAAGCCCAAGGCCCCTGCCTTGGCTTCCAGGAAGGAGCGCACTTCCTCGCCCATCCGGCCCGAAAGGGGTTGCCCCAGGAGGGGAAGGAGGGCGAAGGCCAGGAGGTAAAGGAAAAGAAGGTGGCGAAGAAGAGGCTTTAGGGGTTTGTTCCGGAAGAGGAAGGCCCCCAGGAGGAAAAGGCTTGGCGGAAGGAGGTAGGCGGGTAGGCCCAGCGCCTGGTAGAAGGTTTCCCGGAGGAAGGACCCGAAGGCCCCTGTGGGCAAGGGTAGAAGGGGAGCGGCGAAGAAGACCCCCGCCCCCAAGGCCACGGTACCCAGGGCCTCGAGGTCGCGGTTTCGGCTGGGCCTAGCCGGTTTCCGCTTCGCCATCGGAAGGATTATAACCTGGCGGCATGGAAGGGAAAAGGGAAGCCCGGGGCATACCTCCCCCGGGCCTGAGGTTAAGGGGCTACTTCTTCAGCTCCTTAATCACCGCCTGGGTGAGGTCGGTGTCCTCGTCGGCGTAGACCACCAGCCCCGACTGGGCCGCCACCTGGCGGCTCATGACCACGGCGAAGCCCTGGGCCTTGGCCACCTTGGCGATGGCCTGGTCCACCTCCTCCAGGATGGGCTTAAGCACCGGATTCTGCCGGTCCTGCCATTTCTTCAGGGTGTCCTGGTAGGTCTTGAGGAGGGCCTCGTAGTCCTGGCGTTCCTTGGCCGTGGCCTGTCCCGAACGGATCTTTTGGTCCAGGGGCTTGAGTTTCTCCTCCAGGGGAGCCAGCTCCTTGCGGGCCTGGGCCTGGAGGTCCTGCACCTTCTTGTAGTCGGGGTGGGCCTGCACCAGAGCATCCGCATCCACGAACCCCAGCCGGGTGGCCACGTTCTTGTTCTGGGCCAGCATGGGGGTGAGGAGGGCGCCAAGGGCCAATAGGAGGGCTGCTAGGGGAAAGCGCTTCATAGGAGAAAGCCTAAGGCCTTAGGGTGAAGGGTGCGTGAGAGAAGCCTCTCTATCGCTTTGCCCCAGGTGGGGGTACCATGCATGAAGGAGGTGGATTATGCGCACGGTGCTCTGGATGTTGGCGTTGTTGACCTTGGGCACGGGGGCTTTTGCCCAGCGGGCGGTGTCCTTCCGCCTATCCCTGCCCCCGGCGGGGCTGGGACTGGGCCTCGAGGCGCCCCTGGAGCGCAACCTGGCCTTCCGGGGATTCGTGGACCTCTTTCCCGGCGGACCCAGTTTCCTGGCGGCGGGCGAGGTGCTGTTCAAGCCCGACCTGGGCCAGTGGGATAGGGACCTCAGGGGGATACGTCCCTATTTTGGCGGGGGGCTTGCCGGCTACTTTGCCGGCCCGGGTGAGGTGGGGATTCATCTCTCCTTAGGGGTGGAGTTCCTCCTGGACGCCCGCACGGGGATCTTCCTCGACGGGGAGTATTTCTACGCCTTTGGAGGAGGACGCTTCCCGCGGACGGTGCTCGGGGCCAATCTGCGCTAGGTGAGGACCCGGCTTCCCCGTCCAGGCTTCCTGGACGGGGGACATTTTTCCTACCAACCCTGGGTAGACTGAGAACCGGAGGTGAAGCCATGCTGGTCAGGGACTGGATGACCAAGGACCCCCTCACCGTGGCCCCGGATACCCCGGTGCTGGAGGCCATCAACCTTTTGAAGAACAAGGGTTTCCGGCGCTTACCGGTGGTGAAGGACGGGAAGCTCGTTGGGCTGGTCACCGACAAGGACCTCAAGGACGCCATGCCCTCCAAGGCCACCACCCTCTCCGTGTGGGAGATGAACTACCTTCTCTCCAGGCTCACGGTGCAGGAAGTCATGGCCAAGCCCGTGATCACCGTGGAGGCCGACGCACCCCTGGAGAAGGCAGCCCTTTTGATGGAGGAGAAGAAGATCGGCGGCCTTCCGGTGATGGACGGGGAGAAACTGGTGGGCATCATCACCGTGACCGATGTCCTGAGGGCCTTTATTGAGGTGTTGGGGCTTAAGATGGGGGGCTTGCGCATCACCGTGGACATCCCGGATGTGCCCGGGGCCCTGGCCCAGATGGCCCGGGCGGTTCCCCCGGCCAACATCGTGTCCATCGCCACCGCTGCCCATTTGAACGGGTACCAGCGCCTGGTCCTGAGGGTGGTGGGGGAGGATGTGGAGGGTGTCCCTGACCGGCTTCGGGCCGCCGGGGAGCGGGTGGTGGACGTACGCCCCGGTTAGGCTCCGTTCCGGTAGGCGGGATAGGAGCCCAGGACCTTGAGGAAGGCGGCCCGCCTGAGAAGGCCCAGAAGGGCCTGGGCGGGCCCGGGGTCTTCCAGGTGGCCCTCGAGGTCCAGGTAGAAGAGGTAGCTGAAGGGCTTATCGCGCCTGGGCCGGGACTCCAGCTTGGTGAGGTTCACCCCGGCCTCGGCGAACACGGAAAGAGCCTCCAGAAGCCCTCCGGGCCGGTGGCGCACGGCGAAGACGATGCTGGTCTTGTGGGGGCCTTCCCCCTTAGGGGCTTCCTCCCGCCCAATAACGAAGAACCGGGTGTAGTTGTGGGGGTAATCCTCAATGTTTTCCGCCAGCACCTTTAGGCCGTAAAGCTCCGCGGCCCGCCGGCTGGCGATGGCCCCCACCCCGGGCTCGGGGTTCTCCGACAGGGACCGGGCTGCCCCTGCCGTATCAAAAACCGGGATGGGAGTAAGGCGCATGCGGGCCAGGAAGCCGTCGCACTGGGCCAGGGCCTGGGGGTGGCTTTTGACCGCCTTGAGGTCTTTGAGCTCGGTGCCCTCGGGAGCGAGGAGGCAGTGCTCCACCCGGTGGATGATCTCCCCCACCACGTGGAGGTCGCTTTCCAGAAGCAGGTCGTAGGTCTGGTTGATGCTGCCTGCGGTGGTGTTCTCCACGGGCACCACCCCGAGATGCGCTTCGCCTGCTTCCACCGCCTCGAAGACCTGGTGGAAGGTGGGAAAGCCTATGGGGGTGGAGCCGGGGAAGTTCCTGAGCAGGGCCTCCTCGCTATAGGCTCCTTCCGTTCCCTGGAAGGCGATCCTCATGCCCTTCATCCTACCGCTTCCCGTAGACAGGGGAAAGGCACTTCCCTTAGCATGGCCCTTGTGGCGCGGCTGCTTGTGGTGGACGATGACCCCCGCATCCGGCACCTGTTGGAGCTCCTCCTTTCCGGGGCCGGCCACCAGGTGGTGCTGGCGGATTCGGCGAAAGCCGCCCTGGAGCATCTGCGTAGGGAAACCCCGGATCTGATCCTCCTGGACATCATGATGCCGGATATGGATGGCCTCACCCTTTTGGGGCGCATCCGGGCGGTGCGCCGCCTGGCCAAGGTGCCGGTGATCATGTTCACCGGGGGTGGCAAGGAGCTGGAGGGACCCAGCCGGGCTTTGGGGGCGGATCTCTTCCTGGAGAAGCCCGTTTCCGGCCGCCGGCTTAAGGAGGTGGTGGAAAACCTTCTTGCCCGGGAAGGGTATGTGCTGCCCGGCGGGGAGCGGGTAAATAGCCTCGAGGAGGTGGGTAGCCGCTTGCGGAACGCCTTGCCCGAGGAGGCCCGCTTCAAGCTCCTTTGGCGAAAGACGGCAAGCCGCCGTGCCCTTCTGCAAAACCTTTTGGCCAAGGGCTGGACCGAGGCCCTTTTGCGGCGCATTCTTCCTGGCGAATACGACCTCTATGACCTCCTTGGCCACCTGGCCTTCGGCTGGCCTTTGGTGCCCTTGAGGGAGCGGGCAGCCCGGGTGCAGGACCCTCGCCTGGCTTCCCACCTGGAGGCCTATCTGGAGGAGAAGCGGCTACCCCTGGAGGGGAACGGCCTTCTGGAAGAGCTGGCCCAGGCCCTGTACGCTTAGGGGGTGGCCGAGCTTTTAGAGATCACCGATCCTGAGGCCTGGAACCGGATGGTTTCCAGCCTCCCCATCACCAGCGCCCTGCAGTCCTGGGGCTGGGGGGAGGTGAAGCGGCTTTCCGGCTGGGTGCCCAGGCGGCTTGCGGTCTACGGAAAGGAGGGGCTTCTGGGGGCGGCCCAGGTGCTGCTGCGCCCCCTACCCGGCGGTCTCCGCCTAGCCTATGCCCCTAGGGGACCTGCTCTTTCCCGCCTCGAGGACCTGCCCCTGGTGGCTAGGGCTCTGGCCCAGGGGGTGCGGGGTACCCACCTGGTCCTCGAGCCCGAGGCGGGATGGCCGGCGGAGGAACCTCCTCCCACCTTCCCTGGCCTCCTCCTCGAGGAATCCATCCAGCCCGCCTATTCCCTATGGCTGGACCTCACCCAAGGGGAAGAAGCCCTCCTCAAGGGGATGAAGGAGATGCACCGTCGCAATGCCCGCCTGGCTCTCAAGCGCACGGAGCTTGGCGTGGAGGGGGAGGAGGCCTTTCCCGAGTTCTTCCACCTCTTCGAGGAGACCAACCGCCGGGCCAAGCTCCTGCAGCACGCCAAGGAGTACTACCAGGCGGTGCTCAGGGAGATGAACCAGCCCTATGGGGAGGCCTTCTTGGCCGTGGCCCGTAAGGATGGGGAGGCCTTGGCGGCGGGGCTTTTTGTGGCCTTCGCCGGCAAGGTGGACTACCTTTATGGGGGAAGCAGCCGCGCCCACCCCGAGGCCAAGGCTCCCATGGGCATGCACCTGGCGGCCATCCGCCATGGGATCGGACGCGGCTACCGCATCTACGACCTCTGGGGCGTGCCCAGGACCCCGGAGGGCAGCCATGCAGAGGGGATATGGCGGTTCAAGGAGGGGTTTGGGGGTAGGCGCGTCCACTTTCCCGCCTACACCCTGCCCCTTTCCCCCCTCTACCGTCCCTTGAAGCTCCTCCTGCGCTTGCGCAAGACCTGGGTGAACCTGCGGGTGCGGGGGAACCCGCGGGATGTCCTGGGCTGAAAGGGCTTGCGGGTCTTGTCATCTTTCTCAAGGGGCCTTGGGTAAGGTGGGAAGGTGGTGCGGCTCCTCCTTCTTCTTGTTGTCGTCTTCGGTATGGTTTTTTGGTTCCTCCGGCCCCCGCCAAGGCCCTTGCCCACGGAAGGCGTGCGCCTTAAGGGGGTGGAGTTCTACCTTTTCCCCGAGGAGGAGGGGGTGGAGTGGCGGTTCACCGCCCAGGAGATGGTGGAGGAGGGAGGGGTTTTCCGCATCCAGGGGGGGCTTAAGGGGGAACGCTATGTGGAGGACCGGCTGGACCTGCGCCTTTTCGCCCCCGAGGTGGCGGTGGAGCCAGGGGATAACCTGCGGGCTCCTTTCGCCCGGGTGGAGATCCTGAAGGGATGCTTCCGCCTCCAGCTCTCCGCCCCGGGCAGGGGGGAGGTCCTCATCCGTCAGAAGGAGGGGTTTTTCGCCCCCTGGGTGCGGATTGAGGCTCCTAACCTTAGGGGAGAGGCCCAGGGCTTTCGCTCGGATTTCGGCATGGAGCGCATAGAAGCGGAAAGCCCGCGGTTTGAGTTTCCCGCGGGTGGCACCTTTGGTCCTTGTACCGTGGAAGGAGGTAGCTCATGAGAAGGTGGGTTTGGTTGTCCCTTTTGGGTTTGGCCTTAGCCGCTTCCGGCGTCCGGGTGATTCAGGTGGAAGGGGGTCGGCTTTCGGGGGACCTGCGCTACGGCCCCTGGACCTTTGAGGGGGAGGTGAGGGGCCGGGTGAAGGACCTGGAGATCCGCTCCCCCAAGGCCACCCTCACCGCTCCCAAGGGCAAGACCATGCAGGAGGCGGAAGGGGAGCGGGAGGCCCGCTTTGAGGGGGGGGTGGTGGTGCGCCGGGGCCGGGTGGAGGCCAGGGGGCCGGTTCTGGTCTACCGGGAGAAGACCGGGGAGGGAGAGCTTCTGGGCCCGGCCCGCATGCGCCAGGAGCCCAAGCCGGGGGAGGACCCGGTGGAGGTGGAGGCCAGCCGCATGACCTTCCAGGTGGACACGGACACCTCCAGCAGCGAAAACGCCCTCCTTAAGAGCGGGAACCAGGAGGGGCGGGCCGCCTTTGTCTACTACGAGGAGGAGAAGGGCCTGGCGGTGTTCACCGATTCCAAGGAGGTGGTCCTCACCCGCAAGCGCAAGGACGGGGACCTGGTGATCCGGGCCAAGGAGGTGCGAAGCCTCACCGGACCCAAAAAGCTCATCGCCACCGGGGGGGTGCGGCTCCAGGACGGGGATCTGGTCACCACGGGGGAGAGCCTCTACTACGACGATACCACCGGGGAGGCCATCGTTTTGGGCAGGCCGGCGGTGAGCGAGAACAAGAAGGAAGGGTTCAGGCTTTCCGGGAACACGCTCCAGCACAATGTGAACCGCCACCAGGTGCGGGTTTATGGCAAGGAGTTCCGCCTGCCCGTGGGGGAGTTTAGGAAGCTTGGGGAGAAGTAAGCGGGGTTTAAGGTGCTCCTCTTTCGCCCTTGCCGCCATGCCCTAAGGTTCCTCCTTGGGGTGGCCGCCCTTTGCCTCCTCGCCTTGGCCCAGGAGGTCTTCCATCCCCAGGTGGAGCTCACCCGCAAGGAGAAGAAGGTGGTGGCCTGGGTGAGCGGGGAGGAGGGAAGCCTCTTCTATGCGGACTACGGGGACCTCCTGGTGGGGGAGCTGCAAGCCCTTTCCCCCGAGAGGGTCCAGGTGGAGAGCCGAGCCTTCTTCCGGGATCTGGGAAGCGCGGTGGAGGAGGGGCTGAAGGTGGGGGAAAGGGTGGAGGTGGCCTATAACCCCGATTGGGAACAGGAGGGGCTTCCCTACCTGATGCGTTTGCGAAGGGCTGGCGAAGGGAAGGGGGAGCGTTACCTCCGCCTCGTCCTCTTTGACCCCAAGGGGGTGGAGGTGCGCCTGGGGGAGGAGGTGGAGGCCAGGGGGCCCCTGGCGGTGGTGGAGCGGGGTGGGGTGGAGGAGCTCTTCCTCTCCGGGGGAGAGGCCCGGTACCTGGAGGAGGAAGGCCGGCTGGAGCTAAGGCCAGCTCCCGGAAAGGTGGCGGTGGCCCAGGGGCAGGTGTGGGTGGAGGGGCAGAGGCTCCGCTACCAAAACGACACCGGGGAGGCCCTATTGGAGGGTCCTCTGGAAGTGCGCCGCGAAGGGGAAAAACCCCTTTCGGGCAAGGCGGGTTCCTTGCGCTATCTTCTGGATGAGGACCGGCTTTGGCTTCTCGGAGGGGTGGAGCTTACCCAGGGCGGGCGCACCACCAGGGCCGAGCGGGCGCTTCTCCGGGAAAAGGAAGGGTACGCCTTCCTGTATGGGAAGGTGGAAAGCCGGGACGAAAGGGGTGTGGTGCGGGGGGAACGGGTGCGCTACGCCCTGAAGACCGGGGAGGTGGTGGTCCTGGGCGGGGTGGCCGGGGAGTTCCGCGGCGACTAGGCGGGCACGCCCGCCATCAGAAGGCCCAGGCGCTCTTCCTTGGCTTCTTCCGGGCTGAGTTCCCCCACGATGCGTCCCTCGTACATGACCAGGATGCGGTCCGAGAGGCTGATCACCTCGGAAAGGTCGGCGGAAACCAGAAGCACCGCCAGGCCCTGGTCGCGGGCCTCCACCAGGCGCTGGTGGATAAACTCTATGGCTCCCACGTCCACGCCCCGGGTGGGCTGGGCGGCGATGAGGAGGCGGGGCCCCCGCAAAAGCTCCCTGCCCACCACGATCTTCTGCTGGTTCCCCCCGGAGAAGCGCCGGGCGGAGAGGTCCGTGGAGCGAGGGCGGACGTCAAAGGTTTCCACCAGGGTCCGGGCGTGCTGCTCCATGGCCTTTCCGTCCAGGAAGCCCAGGAAGCCCCGGAAGGGGGGGCGGTGCTGGTCCCCCAGTATGGCGTTTTCCCGCACGGAGAAGTCCAGGACCAGCCCCCGGGCAAGCCGGTCCTCGGGGATGTGGCTCACGCCCGCCTCCCGTACCTTGAGGGCCAGGTGGGGAAGAGGATGGCCCAGGTAGCGCACCGTTCCCCGGTACTTGCGCAGGCCCGCCAGGGCCTCCACCAGCTCGGTCTGGCCGTTTCCTTCCACCCCGGCGATGCCCACGATCTCCCCAGCCCGCACGAAGAAGCTCACCCCCCTTAGCCTGGGGGGCGCCTCGAGGCCCTCCACCTCCAGCACCACCTCGCCTGGCTTGGCGGGGCCCTTTTCCACCCTCAGGACCACCTCCCTTCCCACCATCATCCGGGCCAGCTCCTCCAAGGAGGTTTCCGGGGTCTTCACCGTGCCCACCACCCTTCCGTCCCGGATGACCGTGACCCGGTCGGACACGGAAAGCACCTCCTTCAGCTTGTGGCTGATGAAGATGGCGGCGTTTCCCTTGGCCACATAGGCCCTGAGGAAGCGGAAAAGCTCCTCCGCCTCCTGGGGGGTTAGGACGGCGGTGGGTTCGTCCAGGATGAGGATTTTGGCCTGGCGGTAGAGGGCTTTGAGGATCTCCACCCGTTGCTGCAAGCCCACGGGGAGGTTCTCGATGCGCTCGTCCAGGGGTACCTGGAAGCCCAGCTCCTCCATGAGGGCGGTGGCCCGCTTCCTGGCCTCGTCCAGATTGAGGTATAGAGGGCTTCCCGGCTCGAGGCCCAGGACCAGGTTCTCCAGCACGGTGAAGGGCTCCACCAGCATGAAGTGCTGGTGGACCATACCGATGCCGTGGGCGATGGCGTCCAGGGGGCTCTTGGGCCGGTAGGGCTTGCCGTCCACCCACATCTCCCCTTTGTCCGGTGGCTGCAGACCGTAGACGATCTTCATCAGGGTGGACTTCCCAGCCCCGTTTTCCCCCACCAGGGCCAAGACCTCGCCCCAGTTCAGGTCCAGGCTGATGTGGTCGTTGGCCAGGACCAGGGGAAAGCGCTTGGTGATGTCCTTGAGCACCAGGGCCTTTGCGATGGTTCCGCTAGCCTCCACGCCCGGAGTATACAAAAAGGCCGGGGGAACCCCCCGGCCTAGAGAGCCCTTCCTTTAGCGCTTTTCAGGCACCTTGAGCTGGCCCTTGATGATCTGTTGCTTCAAAACCTCCAGCTTGCTCACCACCGCAGCGGGGATCAGGGCCTTGTTGTACTCGTCCAGGGCGTAGCCCACCCCGTTGTTGGCCAGGCCGAACTCCCGCACCCCACCCTTGAAGGCCTTCTGCACCACGCTCTTGATGACCTCGTAGGTGGCCACGTCCACCCGCTTCATCATGGAGGTGAGGCCGTGGTTCAGGGTGTTGGGGTTGTTGTCGGTGTCCCCCAGGTAGTTCTGGTTGGCGTCCACCCCGATGAAGAAGAGGGGCGTGGCCTTGGTGCCGTCGGTGCCGCAGGTCTTGGTGTAGTCGGCGTACTTGGGCACCTTGGCGTAGGGGTCCGCCTTCCGCACGAAGCGGATGGCCCCGCCTTCCTTCAGGCACTTGGCCTGCTTCACGTAGTCGATGAGTCCCAGGCCCGAACCACCGGCGGCGGCGTAGATGATGTCGGCTCCCTGGCGCACCTGGCTGGCGGCGATCTCCTTGGCCTTGGCGGGGTCGTTCCAGGCGGCGGGGGTGTTGCCCACGTACCCCACCAGGACCTTGCCCTGGATCTTGTCCTCCTTGAAGGCGTACTCCGCCCCGGCCCGGAAGCCCGCCTCAAACTTGTGGATGAGGGGGATGTCCATGCCGCCGATGAAGCCCACCACCCCGGTGCGGCTCATCTTGCCGGCGATGTAGCCCACCAGGAAGCTTCCCTCGTGCTCCCGGAAGACCAGGCCCACGGCGTTGGGCAGCTTGCCTTCCCCGGGGACGGCGTCGATCACCGCAAAGTTCACCTTGGGGAACTCCTTGGCGGTGGCGGTGATGGCGGGTTCGTTGGCGAAGCCCACCCCGATCACCAGGTCAAAGCCCTCCTCGGCGAAGGTGCGGATGCCCTGGCCCACCTGGGAGGGGTCGGCGGGCTCGAAGTCGAAGAGCTTAACCCCGAAGTCCTTGGCTGCCTTCTGGGCTCCTTCCCAAGCGGACTGGTTGAAGGAGCGGTCAAACTTGCCGCCCGCATCAAAGGCGATCCCCACGCGCACCTGGGCCAGGCTCAAACCTAGGGCCAATACCGCCAAAAGGGCCACAATACGTTTCATCTGCCACCTCCTATGGCATTTCGCCGTAGGGCATTATACCCGGTTCGGTAAACTCAAGGCATGACCCTGGAAGAGGCACGCAAACGGATCAACGAGCTCCGGGACCTCATCCGCTACCACAACTACCGTTACTACGTCCTGGATGCCCCGGAGATTTCCGATGCCGAATACGACCGGCTTTTGAGGGAGCTTAAGGAGTTGGAGGAACGCTTTCCCGAGCTCAAAAGCCCGGATTCCCCCACGGAGCAAGTGGGGGCTAAGCCCCTCGAGGCCACCTTCCGCCCCATCCGCCATCCCACCCGCATGTACTCTCTGGATAACGCCTTCACCCTGGAGGAGGTCAGGACCTTTGAGGAGCGGATCGAGCGGGCCTTGGGGAGGAAGGGGCCCTTCGTGTACACGGTGGAGCACAAGGTGGATGGCCTTTCCGTGAACCTCTACTACGAGGAAGGGATTCTGGTATGGGGGGCCACCCGGGGGGACGGGGAAACAGGGGAGGAGGTCACCCAGAACCTCCTCACCATCCCCACCATTCCCCGAAGGCTTAAAGGGGTACCGGAGCGCCTCGAGGTCCGGGGCGAGGTGTACATGCCCATAGAGGCCTTCCTCCGCCTCAACGAGGAGCTGGAGGAAAAGGGAGAGAAGATCTTCAAAAACCCCAGAAACGCCGCCGCCGGCTCCCTCAGGCAGAAGGACCCCCGGATCACCGCAAGGAGGGGCCTCAGGGCCACCTTCTACGCCCTGGGCCTCGGCCTGGAGGAAAGCGGGCTCAAGACCCAGCTGGACCTCCTTCACTGGCTTAGGGAGAAGGGGTTTCCCGTGGAGCACGGCTTCGCCCGGGCAGAAGGGGCAGAGGGGGTGGAAAGGATCTACCAGGGCTGGCTGAAGGAGCGGCGAAGCCTGCCCTTTGAGGCGGATGGGGTGGTGGTGAAGCTGGATGAGCTTTCCCTCTGGCGGGAACTGGGGTACACCGCCCGGGCCCCGCGCTTTGCCATCGCCTACAAGTTCCCCGCGGAGGAGAAGGAAACCCGCCTGCTTCAGGTGGTCTTCCAGGTGGGGCGCACGGGCAGGGTGACGCCGGTGGGCATCCTGGAGCCCGTCTTCATTGAGGGAAGCGAGGTCAGCCGGGTTACCCTGCACAATGAAAGCTACATTGAGGAGCTGGACGTGCGCATCGGGGACTGGGTCCTGGTGCACAAGGCGGGGGGGGTGATCCCCGAGGTCCTCAGGGTCCTGAAGGAGAAGAGGACCGGGGAGGAGAGGCCCATTCGCTGGCCGGAAACCTGTCCCGAGTGCGGCCACCGCCTGGTCAAGGAGGGCAAGGTGCACCGCTGCCCCAATCCCTTGTGCCCGGCCAAGCGCTTTGAGGCCATCCGCCACTACGCCTCCCGCAAGGCCATGGACATCGGGGGTCTTGGGGAGAAGCTCATTGAGAAGCTCCTGGAAAAGGGCTTGGTGAAGGATGTGGCCGACCTTTACCGGCTTAAGGAGGAGGACCTGGTGGGCCTCGAACGCATGGGGAAGAAGAGCGCGGGGAACCTTCTCCGCCAGATTGAGGAGAGCCGGAGCCGGGGCCTGGAGCGGCTCCTCTATGCTCTGGGACTGCCGGGGGTGGGGGAGGTGCTGGCCCGCAACCTGGCAGCCCACTTCGGCACCATGGACCGCCTCCTCGAGGCCAGCCTGGAGGAACTCCTCCAGGTGGAGGAGGTGGGGGAACTCACCGCCCGGGGGATTTACGAAACCCTGCAGGACCCTGCCTTCCGGGACCTGATAAGGCGCCTCAAGGAGGCTGGGGTGGAGATGGAGGCCAAGGAACGGGGGGAGGAGGCTTTAAAGGGCCTTACCTTCGTCATCACCGGGGAGCTTTCCCGCCCCCGGGAGGAGGTGAAGGCCCTCTTGAGGCGCCTGGGGGCCAAGGTGACGGATTCCGTGAGCCGCAAGACCAGCTACCTGGTGGTGGGGGAGGCTCCGGGGAGCAAGCTGGAGAAGGCCCGGGCCCTGGGGGTGCCCACCTTGACGGAGGAGGAGCTGTACAGGCTCATAGAGGAGCGCACGGGGAAGCCTGTGGAAACCTTAGCTTCCTAGAGCTGGTGGCTGCGTGGGAAGATCTTTTCCAGGGCCTCCTGGAGCCTGGAACCGGACAAGCCAAGCTCTTTGAGGGCCTTTTCGTAAAGCTCCGGGGTGAGAAGCCCCTGGAGGGCCTTAATTTCCGTATGGGAGAGATGGGCTCCCTTTAATACGTGCTCCTCAAAGCTCTGCCAGGCCAGGGGCACATGGGCCTTGACTATTTCAGCAATGGCCTTGGCGTACTGCCTTATTTCCCACTGGGCATGGGGGTCCAGGCGCAGGGCCAGGAAGTGGAAAAGATTGTGGAGGTCTTGCTTCCAGTAGAACTCGGTGTAGAGGTTTAGGGGCAGGACCATGCGGGCCATCTCCCGGGCGATCCCCTTTTCCAGAAGGGTTTGGTAGGCCTGGTAGGCTTCCCGCTCCACCCCTTTGAGGAGAAGGGAGGCTTCCTCATCGGAAAGCTCCCCCTCGGAACCCTGCTTGTTCCGCCGGGCTTGTTTCCGCCACGCTTGTGGCTCGTAAAACTCCTCCTTGAGGACGGAGTAGCGACCGGAGATCTCGTTCACGCTGGCGGTGCGGTGGCGGAACCACTGGCGCACCACGAAGATGGGAGCCTTCACGTGGAACTTGAACTCCACCATCTCAAAGGGGCTGGTGTGGCGGTGGCGCATGAGGTAGTCGATAAGGGCGGCATCCTCCCGCACCGTCTTGGTGCCGGAGCCGTAGGAGACCCTGGCTGCCTGGACGATGGAGGCATCGCTTCCCATCACCTCCACCAGGCGCACGAACCCCTTGTCCAAAACCGCAATCTCCATGCCCTTGAGTCTACTTGCCCTTTGGGCCAAAGGGGTCTACCCTAAGCTCATGCGGGTCCGCACCCCCTTTGCCTACAAGTGGCGGCACGGGCGCTACAGGCCCTCTTGACCTTGGCTCTAAGGGCTTGCGGCATGTAGGATGGATAGGCTTTGTGGCGCCTGTGCGCCCATTTTCGGAGCGAGTATGTTGAGGTTGCCAGACTTTCCCCTGCCCGACCATCGAGGGCGCTTCGGTCCTTACGGAGGAAGGTACGTTCCCGAAACCTTGATCCCGGCCCTGGAGGAGGTGGAGGCCGCCTACAGGGAGGCCAAGAAGGACCCGGCATTCTTGGCGGAACTTGAGTACTACCTCAAGACCTTTGCCGGTCGGCCCACTCCCCTGTACCACGCCAGGAGGCTTTCCGAGTACTGGGGCGGGGCCCAGGTGTACCTGAAGCGGGAGGACCTTTTGCACACCGGGGCCCACAAGATCAACAACACCCTGGGCCAGGCCCTCCTGGCCCGGCGCATGGGCAAGAAGCGGGTCATCGCCGAAACCGGCGCCGGGCAGCACGGGGTTTCCGTGGCCACGGTGGCCGCTCTCTTTGGCCTGGAATGCGTGGTTTACATGGGGGAGGAGGATGTAAGGCGGCAGGCCCTGAATGTCTTCCGCATGAAGCTTCTGGGGGCGGAGGTGCGGCCCGTGGCCGCGGGAAGCCGTACCCTTAAGGACGCCACCAACGAGGCCATCCGGGACTGGCTCACCCATGTGCGCACCACCTTCTACATCCTGGGCTCGGTGGTGGGCCCCCACCCCTACCCCATGATGGTGCGGGAGTTCCAAAGCGTGATCGGGGAGGAGGTGAAGGAGCAAAGCCTCAAGCTTTTTGGCCGCTACCCCGACGCCCTCATCGCCGCCGTGGGGGGAGGGTCCAACGCCATCGGTCTCTTCGCTCCCTTTGCCTACCTTCCCGAGAGGGAGCGCCCCCGGCTCATTGGGGTGGAGGCCGCCGGGGAAGGGCTTTCCACCGGCAGGCACGCCGCCAGCATCGGGGCGGGAAAGCGGGGGGTGCTTCACGGAAGCTACATGTACCTCCTCTACGACCACGATGGCCAGATCACCCCGGCCCACTCGGTTTCCGCCGGGCTGGACTACCCTGGGGTGGGACCGGAGCACAGCTACTACGCCGACCAGGGCATCGCCGAGTACGCTGGGGTGACGGATGAGGAGGCCCTCGAGGGCTTCAAGCTCCTCGCCCGCCTCGAGGGGATCATCCCCGCCTTGGAATCCGCCCATGCCATCGCCCACGCCGCCAAGGTGGTCCCGGAGATGGACAAGGACCAGATCGTGGTCATCAACCTCTCGGGCCGGGGGGATAAGGACGTGACCGAGGTGATGCGCCTTCTGGGAGGGGAGCTATGACCACTAGGGAAGCCTTCGCTCGGGCCAAGGCCGAGGGCCGGGCCGCCTTGATCCCTTACCTCACCGCGGGCTTCCCCAGCCGGGAAGGGTTCTTGCAGGCGGTGAAGGAGGTACTGCCCTACGCCGATCTTTTGGAGATTGGCCTCCCCTACTCCGATCCCCTGGGAGACGGCCCGGTGATCCAGCGGGCCAGCGAGGAGGCCTTGAGGAAGGGGATGAGCGTCCAGGGCGTTTTGGAGCTCTTCCGGGAGGTGCGGGCCCTCACCGAAAAGCCCCTTTTCCTCATGACCTACCTGAACCCCGTGCTGGCCTGGGGGCCGGAGCGGTTCTTCAGCCTTTTCAAGCAGGCGGGGGCCACGGGCCTCATCCTGCCCGACCTTCCTCCCGATGAGGACCCTTCCCTGGTGCGCCTGGCGCAGGAGATCGGCCTGGAAACGGTATTTCTCCTGGCCCCCACCTCCACGGATCGGCGGGTGGAAACCGTGGTGGGCTACGCCACCGGGTTCATCTATGCGGTTTCCGTCACCGGGGTCACCGGGGAGCGGGAGCGCCTGCCCGACGAGGTGCGGGACCTGGTGCGGCGGATCAAGGCCAAAACCTCCTTGCCCGTGGCCGTGGGCTTTGGGGTTTCGGGGCGGGAAACCGCGGCCCAGGCGGCGGTGGCCGACGGGGTGGTGGTGGGAAGCGCCTTGGTGCGGGCCCTCGAGGGGGGTCGGCCCCTGGCCCCTCTCCTCGAGGAGATCCGCCAAGGGCTTTTGCAGAAGGAACCCGCTTAGGCCAGGGGAAGCTCGGCTTCCTCTCCCAGGATGGCCTTGGGGTCCGGATACCGCAGGATGCGGTAAAGCGGGTCGCGCTCCGCTGGCTTGAAGCCCGCGTCCACGATGTGGCGCACGATCTCCCGAACCGTGGCGTGGGTGCGCCCATGCCCTCCTGCCGCCGAGACCACGTTTTCCTCCAGCATGGTGCTGCCGAAGTCGTCGGCCCCGTAGTAAAGCGCCGCTTGGGCCACCTTGAACCCCAGGGTGGGCCAGGAAGCCTGGAGGTGGGCGAAGTTGTCCAGGGCGAGCCGGGCGATGGCCAGGGTTTTCAGGTACTCGTGAGCGGTGGCCCCGGGAGCCTTGCCCTTCAGGCGGGTGTGCTCCACCTGCAGGGTCCAAAGGGCGAAGGCGGCAAAGCCATTCTGGTACTGCTTCAGGGCCTTGTCTTGCTGGGCGCGGATGCCTAAGAGGTGAAGGGTGCGCTCCCTTGGGCCTTCCCCGAAGCCGATCACCATGCTGGCCAGGGTGTAAAGCCCCAGGGCCTGGGCGGCGTCCACGATGCGGTACCAGTCGGCGGTCTGGATGCGGGCAGGGGCGGCCTTGTGGCGCACCTCGTCCACCAGGATCTCCGCCCCGGCCCCCGGCATCCCGTCCAGGCCAGCCTCCATCAGCTTTTCCAGGATCTCCCCAGCCTTAAGCCCGGTAAGCCGTTCCAGCCCCAGGATCTCCTCGGGGCTGAAGGCATCGATGCGCAGGTCGGGGAAGCGGTTCTTGAGGTAGCGCAGGAGGTCCAGGTACCACTCCAAGGGCAGGTCTGGATTAACGCCTCCTTGCATCAGGATGCGTCTTCCCCCCACCTGGTAGAGCTCCTCCACCTTCCTGGCGATTTCCTCGTAGGTGAGGGTGTAGGCGTCCTCTTGCCGCCGGGTGCGGTAAAAGGCACAGAAGGCGCAGGCCACGGTGCAGACGTTGGTGTAGTTGATGTTGCGGTCTATCAGGAAGGTGACCACCTCGGGGTCGGTCTTCTGCAAGCGCACCTCGTGGGCGGCGGCGGCCAGCTCGGGAAGGGGCAGGTCAAAGAGGGCCATGACCTCCGCCTCGGAAAGCCTTTCTCCCGCCACGGCCTTTTCCAGCACATCCATGGGCCTTATGCTACACCCTTAGGGCTTCGCCGGTTGGAGGCTGGGCCACGGGTAAAATGGAGGCATGGAACTCAAGGTAATCCCCATCGAGAAGCCGGAAAACCTGAACGTCATCCTGGGCCAGGCCCACTTCATCAAGACGGTGGAGGACCTGCACGAGGCTTTGGTGACCGCCGTGCCGGGCATCAAGTTCGGCCTGGCCTTCTCCGAGGCCAGCGGCAAGCGCCTGGTGCGGCGCTCGGGCACCGATCCCGAGCTTACCGAGCTTGCGGTCAAGAACCTCCTCAACCTGGCGGCGGGGCACAGCTTCCTCATCGTTTTAGGGGAGGGGTTTTACCCCATCAACGTGCTTCATGCGGTGAAGGCCTGCCCGGAGGTGGTGCGCATCTATGCCGCCACCGCCAATCCCCTCAAGGTGGTGGTGGCGGAGGAAGGGGAGCAGCGGGCCATCCTGGGGGTCATGGATGGCTTTAAGCCCCTGGGGGTGGAGGACGGGGCCGAGGTGGCCTGGCGCAAGGACCTTCTCCGCCGTTTTGGCTACAAACTTTAGCGCCCCCTTATCCCGGCTTTGGGGGCTTGGGGTATGATGCCCTCATGGAGCCTGGAACTGCTGCGCCCGACTTTGCCCTGCCGGACCAGGAGGGGCGGATTCACCGGCTTTCCGATTACCGGGGGAAGTGGGTGGTTCTCTACTTCTACCCCAAGGACGACACCCCGGGTTGCACCAAGGAGGCCTGCGGCTTCCGCGACCGCATGGGGGATCTGCAGGAGCTGGGGGCCGTGGTGCTTGGGGTGTCGGCGGACGATGTCCAAAGCCACAAGCGCTTCGCCGAGAAGTACGGTTTGAACTTTCCCCTTCTCGCTGATCCCGAGCGGGAGGTCATCCTGGCCTACGGGGCTTGGGGGAAGAAGAACCTTTACGGCAAGGAGTACGAGGGGGTTTTGCGCCAGACCTTCCTGATCGATCCCGAGGGCCGGATTGCCAAAGTCTGGCGCAAGGTATCTCCGGAGGACCACGCCGAGGAGGTGGCGGAAGCCCTGCGGGCCCTGAGGGGGTCTTGAGGATGGAAAGGCCTTTGGAAAGCTACAAGAAAGAGGCGGCCCATGCGGCGGTGGCCTTTGTGCAGGATGGCATGGTGGTGGGCTTGGGCACGGGGTCCACGGCTAGGTATGCCGTCTTGGAGCTGGCCCGGCGCCTCCGGGAAGGGGAGCTTAGAGGGGTTAAAGGAGTTCCCACCTCGGAGGCCACCAAGGACCTGGCCCTGAGGGAGGGGATTCCCCTGGTGGATCTTCCTCCAGAGGGGGTGGACCTGGCCATTGACGGGGCTGACGAGATCGCTCCGGACCTCTCCCTTATCAAGGGCCTTGGCGGGGCTCTTTTGCGGGAGAAGATCGTGGAGAGCAACGCCAAGGAGTTCATCGTCATCGCCGACCACACCAAGAAGGTGTCGGTATTAGGCCGCGGGGTGGTGCCGGTGGAGATCGTGCCCTTTGGCCACCTGGCCACCCTAAGGGCCATCCGCGCCCTTGGGGGGGAGCCGGAGCTGAGGATGAACGGGGATGAGGTCTATTTCACCGACGGGGGCCACCTCATCGCCGATGTGCGCTTTGGCCCCATTGGGGATCCTTTGGGCCTCCACAAGGCTCTTTTGGAGATCCCCGGGGTGGTGGAAACGGGGATCTTTGTGGGTCTCGCCACCCGTGCCCTGGTGGCGGGACCCATGGGGGTGGAGGAGATTCTGCCATGAGCCTCGAGGAGATCGTGGCTCGCTTGCGTGCTCATAGGGACGAACTGCAGGCCCTGGGTGTGAAGGACCTCTTCTTGTTTGGGTCCTTTGTACGAAAAGAGGCCGGCCCTGGAAGCGATTTGGACGTGGCTGTTGAGCTTATAGAGCCGGTTTCCTTTGATCGCCTCATGGCTTTGAAGCTTTACCTGGAAGATCTTTTGGGTGTACCCGTGGACGTGGTTCGTTTGAGGGCGCTAAAGCCCTCCTTGCGGCGGATCGTGGAGCGGGAAGGCCTGCGTGTCGCGTGACCCCTCCTTGTTGTTGGAAGACATATTCTTGGCGTGTCAGCGGATTGTGCGCTACACGGAGGGGATGTCGTATGAGGCTGTTTTTGAGGACGAGTGAACCGTAGACGCTGTCCTCCGCAACCTCACGGTGATTGGGGAGGCCGTGAAGCGGCTTTCTGGGGGCTTTAAGCTTGCCCACCCGGAGGTGGAGTGGCGGAAGATAGCCGGTTTTCGGGATGTGGTGGTCCACGATTATTTTGGTGTAGACCTGGAATTGGTCTGGGACGTGGTGAGGAACAAGGTGCCGCAGCTTTATGCCTGGGTCGAGCGGGTTTTGCAGCAAGGTTAGGGTTGGGTGTAGAATCGGGGTTATGAAGGGCATGCCTTTGGGCTAGGGCGGGAAGGTCCTTCCCGCCCGGGGCGCATGCCCCGGTTTTTCTTGGAGGAGGGATGGAAAAGGTTTTTTACATCACTACCCCCATCTACTACGTGAACGCGGAACCCCACCTGGGCCACGCCTACACCACGGTGGTGGCGGATTTCCTGGCCCGCTGGCACCGGTTGGACGGGTACCAAACCTTCTTCCTGACCGGCACGGATGAGCACGGGGAGACCGTTTACCGGGCAGCCCAGAGGGCAGGGGAGGAACCCCAGGCCTTTGTGGACCGGGTATCCCAGCGCTTCCGCAAGGCCTGGGAGCTTTTGGGCATCGCCTACGACGATTTCATCCGCACCACCGAGGAGCGGCACAAGCGGGTGGTGCAAAGGGTGTTGCAAAGGGTCTACGAGGCCGGGGACATCTACTACGGGGAGTACGAGGGGCTTTACTGCGTAAGCTGCGAGCGCTTCTACACGGAGAAGGAGCTTCAAGGGGACCTCTGCCCTATTCACGGCCGGCCCGTGGAGAGGAGGCGGGAGGGGAACTACTTTTTCCGCATGGAGAAGTACCGGGAGTGGCTCATAGATTACCTCCAGACCCACCCGGACCTCATCCGTCCTGAAGGATACAGGAACGAGGTGCTCTCCATGCTCTCCGAGCCCATTGGGGATCTTTCCATCTCCCGGCCCAAGGCCCGGGTTCCCTGGGGGATCCCCTTACCCTGGGATGAAGCCCACGTGACCTACGTCTGGTTTGACGCCCTCCTCAACTACGTGTCCGCCCTAGGCTACCCCGATGATCCCCGCTACGCCACCTTCTGGCCGCAGGCTTGGCACCTGATCGGCAAGGACATCCTGAAGCCCCACGCGGTCTTCTGGCCCACCATGCTGAAGGCGGCAGGGATTCCCATGTACCGGCACCTGAACGTGGGAGGGTTTCTGCTGGGGCCGGATGGGCGGAAGATGAGCAAGACCCTGGGGAACGTGGTGGATCCCTTTGCCCTCACGGAGAAGTATGGCCGGGATGCGGTGCGGTACTACCTTTTGCGGGAGATTCCCTATGGCCAGGATACGCCCGTGAGCGAGGAGGCCCTGAGGGCCAGGTACGAGGCGGATTTGGCCGATGACCTGGGCAATCTTCTCCAGCGTACCCGAGCCATGCTCTTCCGCTTTGCCGACGGGCGCATCCCCGAGCCGGTTCCCGGGGAGGAGCTGGAGGAGGGAACGCGGCTTGCGGGGCGTCTAAGAGGGCTGGTGCGGGACCTCCGCTTCCACGTGGCCCTCGAGGAGGTCATGGCCTATGTGAAGGCCCTGAACCGCTACATTAACGAGAAGCGTCCCTGGGAGCTATTCAAGGAGGACCCGAGGGAGGCTAGGGCGGTGCTTTACCGGGTGGTGGAGGGCCTCAGGATCGCCTCCATCCTCCTTACCCCGGCCATGCCGGACAAGATGGCCGAGCTGCGCCGGGCTTTGGGCTTGAGGGAGGAGGTGCGCCTCGAGGAGGCGGAGCGCTGGGGTCTGGCGGAACCCCTTCCCCTTCCCCAGGAGGCGGGGGTTCTCTTTCCCAAGGAGGCTCCCAGGGAGGAGGCCAGGGGCTCCGGGGAGGGCAAAATGGAGGATAGCGCAGAGGATCGCTCCATCAGCATAGAGGACTTCGCCAAGGTGGAGCTGAGGGTGGCGGAAGTGGTGGCGGCGGAGAAACACCCCAACGCCGACAGGCTTCTGGTGCTTAGGCTTTCCCTGGGGAACGAGGAGCGCACCGTGGTTTCCGGCATCGCCCGCTGGTACCGCCCCGAGGAGCTCGTGGGGAAGAAGGTGGTGCTGGTGGCCAACCTGAAACCCGCCAAGCTCCGGGGCGTGGAGAGCCAGGGAATGATCCTGGCGGCTTCGGAAGGGGATAAGCTCACCCTGGTCACCGTGGAGGGAGATATCCCCCCGGGGGCGGTGGTGAAATAGCCCTTGGCGCAAGAGGGGTGTAAGGGAAGGAATCACCTGAGCCCCCACCCTGGCGAAGCGAGGGTGGGGTGGTTAAAAGGGGCCGGGAAAACCCGGCCCCTTTAGCCTTCCTCCCAGGCTAACGGGTGGCGTTAAGCTCCTGCAAAGCCCGCTTGAGGATGGCGTCCTGCTCCAGGTCCAAGACCGCCTGCCCCCGGTCCTCGGGAAGAGGCCGCTGGCGCTGGGGTTCGGCGTAGGTGAACTTGCCCTCGGCATCGGCCTTCACTTTCACGGTCTTGCCGTTTAGGGTTACGCTGACCTCGGCCCCCGGCGGTGCCCCGGCCCCTTGCAGGGAGAAGGGAGTGGGGAAGCGGGTGTCCTTCACCTCGATGTCGGGCTTCAGGCCCTCCTTGTTGATGGCCCGGCGCTTGGGGGTGAGCCACTCGAAGGTGACCAGGGTGAGCTCGCCCCCGTTGGCCAGGGTGTAGGGGGTCTGGCCCACGCCCTTGCCGAAGGTCTTCTCCCCGATGACCTTGGCCCGGCCGTAGTCCTGGAGGGCCCCGGCCACGATCTCGCTGGCGGAGGCCGAGTTCCCGTTCACCAGGACCACCATGGGGCCATCCCATAAAGGCTTCCCCGAGGCCTCGCACCAGACCCGGGTGAGGTTTTTGGTGCGGGTGTAGACGATGGGCCCTTCCTTCAGGAAGGCGCTGGCCACGGCGCAGCCCTGGTCCAGGAGGCCTCCGCCGTTATCCCTAAGGTCAAAGATGAGCTTCTTTATGCCCTGGGCCTTAAGCTCGTCTATGGCCCGCTTCAGCTGGTCCTCCACCTTGAAGTTGGCAAAGGTTTCCAAGGCGATGTAGCCGATGTCCCCGATCCTGCCCGTGGAAACCGAGATGATCTCCACCTTTTCCCGGATGAGCTCAAAGACCAGGGGGGCGGGGGTGCCTTCCCGACGAACCTTGATGGTGACCTTGGTGCCCTCTCGGCCGCGGATTCTGGCCACCACTTCCTGGAGGGGCAGGCCAGTCACATCCTCCCCGTCCACCTCGAGGATCACATCCCCGGCCCGCATCCCGGCCCGCTGGGCGGGAAGGCCCTTCATCACCCCTTCGATTTTGGCCCCCGTGCCGTCGGGGTTGGCGGGGGAAAGGGTGGCCCCGATGCCGAAGAACTCCCCCCTGAGGTCCTCCTGCCGGAGGCTTGCCCGCTGGGGCGGGGAGTAGCTGGTGAAGGGGTCCTTCAAGGCGGAGACCATGCCTCCGATGGCCCCTTCCAGGAGGGCGTTGAGCTTTTCCCGGGGCAGGGGTTCCAGGTAGTCCTGCTGGATCCTCTGGTAGACCTCCAGGAGGGCCTGGCCGTTGGGGTTTTGCAGGAGGTTTTCCGCCTGGGGACGAGGAAGCTGGGCGTATACCAGGGCCAGGACCACCCCGAGCCCTGCGATGAGCCATGCGCGTTTTTTCATCTCTTCCCTCACCTAGCTTCCACTATATATAGCGCCTTTCCATGAGAAGAACGTCTGGCCTGCCTTCCGTATAGTAGGGGCATGATCGCCTTCCACCGGGTGGGCCTGGAGTACCCCCGCACGGGGACCAAGGCGCTTTACAACGTGAGCCTCGAGGTGAAGAAGGGGGAGTTCGTCTACGTGGTGGGCCACTCGGGGGCGGGGAAGTCCACCCTGCTGGCCCTTATCCTCCGCCGCCTTCTTCCCACCCAGGGGGCGGTGTACTTTGCCGGGCAGAACCTCAAGTTCCTCAGGGGGGACCAGGTGGCCCTGCACCGCCGCCGGATCGGCATGGTCTTCCAGGACCACCGCCTTCTTTCCGACATGACGGTGGAGGAGAACCTGGCCTTTGTGCTCAGGGTGCAGGGGATTCCTCCCAGGGAGTGGGGGGAGCGGATCGCCACCGCCCTTCGCCGGGTGGGGCTTGCCCACAAGAAAAGGGCCTTTCCCGAGGAGCTTTCCGTGGGGGAGGCCCAACGGGTGGCCATCGCCCGGGCCTTGCTTCTGGACCCCCCCGTGATCCTGGCGGACGAGCCCACGGGGAACCTGGACCTGGATAACGCCCTCCAGGTACTGGATATCCTCAAGGCTGCTCATCAGCGGGGGGCCACGGTGGTGGTGGCCACCCACAGCCGGGAGCTTCTGGAGGCCTATCCGGCGCGGGTGGTGGTCCTGAAGGCCGGGCAGGTGGTGCGGGACGAACGTCCTGGGGAAGGTGGTAGCATAAGGGTAAGGGAAAGCCCTGACCGGGGCGGAAAGGAGGGCGCATGAACGTCTACAAACTCATCGGTCGCAACCTGGAGATCACCGACGCCATCCGGGACTACGTGGAGCGGAAGCTTTCCCGCCTGGACCGCTACCAGAACGGGGAGCTCATGGCCAAGGTGGTTCTCTCCCTGGCGGGTAGCAATCACGTGGCCCGCAAGGCCAAGGCCGAGGTGCAGGTGGACCTCCCCGGGGGGCTCATCAGGGTGGAGGAGGAGGATCCCGACCTTTACGCGGCCATCGACCGCATGGTGGACCGCCTGGAAACCCAGCTCAAGCGCTTCAAGGAGCGCCGTTTTATCGGTAAGCGCCACTCGTACCAGGGGCCTCCGCCCCCCGAGGTGCAGGACCTCGAGGCCCTGCGCAAGCCCGAGGAGGAAGAGGGTCCCAAAATCGTCCGGGTCAAGCGCTTCGAGATGAAGCCCATGGACCCCGAGGAAGCGGCCTTCCAGATGGAGGCTTTGGGCCACGACTTCTTCGTGTTCCGCAACGCCAAGACCGACGAGATCAACGTGATCTATCGCCGTAAGGACGGCAACTACGGGCTTATCGAGCCCGCATAGCCTTCAAGGCCCTTAATAGTAGGCGGAGGGATCCACGAAGCGGGTCTCTCCGCCTATGCGTACCGCCACCCTGAACTCCAGCTCCTCCGGGCGGATGAGAAGGCCTCCCCCCGTGTAGCCGAGGAGCTGGCCCCGCTCTACCCTTTGCCCTTCCTGCACCAGGGGTTCTTGCAGGTTGGTGTAGACGGTGGAGAGGGTTTCCGTGTGCACCAGCATCACCGTGTAGCCCAGGTTGGGCAGGTAGAGGATTCCGGCCACGTACCCTTCGGCGGCTGCCTGTACGGGGCTTCCCGGGGCTGGGCCCTGGATGACCTGGAAAGGTCCTTCCTGCCCGTAGGGCACCAGGATCCTGCCCCCGGGCACGGGGAAGGCCAGCCGGCCCACGGTGGCGGGTAAGGGAGGAGGGGGCACCACCACGCTGGCTTCCCGGGGTGCCGGCTGGGCCGCGGCCTGGTGGCGCTCGGCTTCCCGCCTGCGCCGTTCCTCCTCCTGCCTTCGCCGCTCCTCCTCCTGGCGCTTGAGCTCCAGGAGGCGTTGTCTCTCCGCCAGGACCCGGGCCTGGAGCTGGGCCAGCTCCGCTTGCAGGCGTTGCCTTTCCTGCAGAGCCTCCCGCAGGAGGGCTCGTTTGCCCTGGGCTTCCCGCTCCAGGCTGGAGAGGGTAGCCTCCAGCTCCTTCTTCTGCCCCTCGAGGGCCCTTTGGGTTTCCCCGAGAGCCTTTTCCTTGGCGGTGAGGTCGGCGAGGAGAAGGCTTAAGCGCTCCCGTTCTTCCCTTAGGGCCTTCAGGGTGGCCTGAAGGGTGCGAACCAGGTCCGCATCCCGCTTTGAGATGTACCCCACCCAGCGGGCCCGGACCGCCAGGTCGGTGAAGGACTGGGCCCTGAGGAGGGGTAGGTAGCGGCCCGCCTTTTCCCGGTGGAGGCTTCGCATCAGGGCCTGGAGCCGTTCCTTGAGGCTATCCAGGTCCTTTTCCAGCTGGGCGATGCGCCCTTCCGTCCGGCGTATCTCCTCTTTCAGCTGGGCGATCTGCCGGCTTAAGGCGGTGCGCTCCCTCTCCAGTCGGGTGATTTCTCCTTCCAGACGGGCCTTCTCCTTAAGCAGGTTCTCCACCCGGGTGGAGAGGCGGGAAAGCTCCTGGTTCAGGATCCGGATCCGCCTTTGGCTTTGCTCCTCGAGGGCCTTGGCCCGGTTCAGCTGGCCTTCCAGGTTGCGCACGGTGCGCTCCTGGGAGGGCACGTTCTGGCCCAGGGCCCATGGAAGAAGGGCTTGGCACAAAAGCAAGAAGAGGAGAAGCCAGCTGGGGCGCATCCTAGACTTCCCTCAGGTAGGCCCGGGTGGCCATGAAGGCTCCCCCGGCCCCTAGAACCACTGCCAGGGCCAGGACCATGAGGCCCGTCTGCCAGAGGTCCTTGACCCCCAGCACGGGAAGGAAGGGAAGTAGCCCCTGGAGGGCCTGCGCCAGGCCCCGGTAGAGGAGGGTACCGAAGCCCACCGCCAGAAGGCTTGCCCCAAGGGTGAGGAGGATTCCTTCCACCACAAAAGGAGCCTGGATAAACCGCCGGGTGGCCCCCACCAGGAGCATGATGCCCAGGGCTTCCTTGCGGCTTTCTAAGGATAGGCGGATGGAGCCCATGACGCTGAAGAAGGTGTTGAGGAGAAGGAGGCCCACCAGGACCCCCATGGCCAGCCGGCTTCCGGATAGCACCTGGACCAGCCTTTCCGTAAGCTCCCCCCCGTACTCCACCCCTTCTACCCCTGGAAGCCTCCGTAGCCTTTCCGCCACCTTGCGCACCGCCTCCGGATCCTTAAGCCTCAGGCGCAGGGTGTCGGGCAAGGGGTTTTCCACCAGGTCCTTGGCCTCGGCCAGGTAGGGGTAGTCCAGGACCAGCTGGGCCAGGGCCTCCTCCTTGCCTTGGAGCCGCACCTCACCCACTTCCGGCCAGCCCTGGATCTCGGTGAGGAGGGCTTCCACGTTGGCTTCCTTTTGCAGGAAGGCCGCCACTTCCAGTTCCCGCTCCAGGGTATGCACCACCCGCTCCAGGTTCCAAAGGACAAGGCCGAGGAAGTAAAGCAGGGCGAAGGATACGAGGGCGGTGAAGAAGGTGGCGAGGCTGGCCGTGGGGTGGCGGAGGATCTGCCGCAGGCCCTCGTGCAGGGCGTACATGCCTTACATCTTACGCCCCTGGCTTGAGAAAAGGCTTGGACGAGGGCATGGCTGGAAAAGTGCTCCCTGGCCTGCCCTTTTCGCCCGGGCTGCTACCCTAAAGGGTATGAGGCCTTTTCTACTGGGTCTGGCCCTGGGAGGGTTTCTTGGGGTGGGGGTGGCCTGGATGGGGCGGTTACCCGGGAGCGGGTCCTTGCAGGGAGTCCCCGTCTCCTGGGTTTTGGGGTCCATACCTGTCCAGCAACTTCCTTCCCCAGGCGGGGAGGGATGCGAACCCCAGGTTTACCTCTTCCTGAGCGGGGAGTTTTTCCGCATGCTCCCGGTGCCTGGGGGTGAGCCCCAGGAGCTTTTCCCGGTGGAGCCCGTTCCTAACCCCTTTGGCGGGTCCTAGGCGGGGGAAAGGTAACGCCGTAAGGCCACCCCTAAGAGGGCCAAAAACCCTCCCAGGACCCCCAGGAGGCCAGCGGCTTCTCCGGGCATGACCTCGAGGCGAACCGAGCGGGCGAGCTTCCGGTAGAGGTCGGAAAGCTCCTTTTCCGAGGCCACCAGGTAATACCGTCCCGCGGTGAACTCCGCCAGGGCCCAGAGGAGTTCCTCGTCCACCTCAAAGGCTCCCGGGAAGAAGCCGAAGGCGCTCACCGGGTCCTCGGGGCCCGGGATCCATCCGGGCACCCCCACCCCCACGGCGTAGATGCGCACCCCCATGCGGGAGGCTTCGGCCGCCGCCTCCAAGGGGTCTTTCCCCGTTCGGTTCCTGCCGTCGGTCAGGAGGAGGATCTCCCCTTCGCCCCCGGCCTCGCGGATGTTGCGCAGGGCTTCCAGGATTCCCTCCCCGATGGCCGTGGAGCGGCCGAACTCCAGGCTGTCCAGGCTTTCCCGCAGGAGCCTGCGGTCGGTGGTGGGGGGGTGGATGGTCTGGGCGTGGCCGCTGAAGGCCACAAGCCCTATCCTTAAGGCCCTCGGTGCCTCGCGGAGGAAGACCCGGGCGGCTTCCTTGGCCGCCTCGAGGCGGCTTGGCTTCAGGTCGGCCGCCATCATGCTCCGGCTTACGTCCATGACCAGGATCACCACGTTCCGGCTCGCCTGGCCGGGCAGGGGCAGGAGGGGGCGGGTGGCTGCCAGGACCAGGAGGAGGAGCCCCAGGAGAAAGAGGGCCGGGGGCAGCCAGGGAAGCACGCCCCGGGACTCCCGAGCCGCTTGCTGGAGCAGGGGGACCAAGGGATGGGGCAGGCGGGCCTTGGGGCGCCTTGGATAAAGGCCCAGGAGCAGGAAGGCCAAAAGGAGGAGAAGGCTTAAAGCCTCGGGGGCCTGCAGGCTCACGGCCACCTCCCTTCCCGGGCGAGGTTCAGGTAAGCGCCGAAGGAAAAGGTGAGAAGCCCCGCCACCACCAGGGCCTGGGTGAGGTCTAGGGTCTGGGTCCGCCACACCCGGTAGGGGCGGAGGGCCCGGTAGAGGGGTTGGAAATCCTCGCCGAGCACCTGGCCCCCGGTGGCCTGGGCCAGGCGCAGGAGGCTTGTGGGGTTGGTGGGCACGAAGTAAAGCCCCTCCCCGATGCGGCTCACCGCCCCCCTGGGGTCGCCCAGGGGACGCACGAAGACGGGGAGGCCTGCCCGGGAGAGTTCTTTAGCCGCCTCGAGGGGATCGCCCCCTGCGTTGGCCGCTCCGTCGGAAAGAAGGAGGATGGCGGCGGGGGGTTTCGCCTGGGGAAGATCCCCCTCTGGTCCCTTGGGCCGCAGGATCCGCCGGGCCTGGAGGAGGCCCTGGCCCAAAGGGGTGGCCCCCCCGGGTTTGAGGCCTTGCAGGGCCTTGAGGAGGGCCTGGCGGTCCCGGGTAGGGGAGAGGACCAGGACCGCCTGGGGTCCGAAGCTCACCAGCCCTACCTTGACCGAGGGATCGAGGCCGCGAAGGAAGCTTTGCGCCAGGGCCTTGGCCCGCTCCAGGCGGGTGGGGGCCTCGTCGTCCGCGGCCATGGAGTGGCTGGTGTCCACCACCAGCAGGGCCTGGGTCAGGTTCTCCCGCCAGGGAAGGCTGGCCTCGAGGCGGCCTGCCGCCAGGAGGAGGAAAAGAGGGGCCAGGAGGAAGGGAAGGGGTAGGGGCTTAGGTCCAGGGAGGAAGGCCGGGTCCAAGGCGGAGAGAAGCCGCCTCCGCCCGGCCCGCTCCAAAAGCCAGAGGAGAAGCCCTCCTGCGCCCAGGAGGAGAAGGCCTAGGAGGAAGCCCTCGGGGCTTTTGAAGGCCACCTGCGCCTCCTTTCCACGAAGCCGAGGAGGAGGGGAAGCAGGTCCATCTCCGTGGAGGCCACCAGGAGATCGGCACCCGCCTTGAGGATCTCCCGCATCCTGGCGGCCCTGAGGGCCTCCGCCCGGAGGCGGTAGGCTTCCCGCACCCTTGGGTCCAGGGTGTTCACCTCCACCTGGGTCCCGGTTTCCGGGTCCACGAAGGAGAGCACCCCTGCCCGGGGCAGGGCCCGTTCCAAGGGGTCCTCCACCAAGACTCCCACCAGGTCGTGCCGGGCGGCCAGGCGGGAAAAGGGAGCGGAAAAGGTGTCCAGGAAGTCCGAGAAGACGAAAACCAGGCTCCGGCGCCTGGCCACCCGCTCCAGAAGCCCCAAGGCTTCCCCTAGGGAAAGCGCCTTCCCGCCCTTGAGGGCCTCCCGGGCCAGGAGGAGGGCCTGGGCCTTCCCTCCTCGAGGGGGCAGGAGGCCCGAGGGCAGGATAGCCCCCACCCGGTTCCCGTGGCGGAGAGCGATATAGGCCACGCTCAGGGCCAGCTCCAGGGCCAGGGTGTACTTTTCCCGCCTCCTAGAGCCAAAGCGCATGGAGGGGCTTCCATCCAGGAGGAGCCACAGGGTGAGCTCCCGCTCCTCGCGAAAGCGGCGCACGTGAAGTTCCCCGGTCCGGGCTGTGGCGGGCCAGTCGATGCGTTCGGCCTCGTCCCCAGGGGCATAGGGGCTGATCTCCGCCAGCTCCAGGCTCTTGCCGTAGAACACCCCCCGGTAGTCCCCGAAGAGGAGTCCGTCCAGGGGACGTACCACCTTAAGCTCCAGGCGGGCCAAGAGGGCTTCGGGCGTCTCCATAGGGGTCGTGAAGGGGCACGAAGGGCGGGGGGAGGCGGTTGAGGATGGCTTCCAGCACGTTCTCCACCCGTACGCCCTCCGCCAGGGCCTGGTAGGAGAGGATCACCCGGTGGCGCAGGGCGTCCAGGTACAGGTCCCGCACATCCTCCGGCAGGGCGTGGGCCCGCCCCCGGACCAGGGCCAGGGCCTTGGCCCCCTGAACCAGGGCCAAGGAGGCCCGAGGGCTTGCCCCATAGGCCACGAAGGGCTTCAGGTCCTTAAGCCCCGCCCTTTCCAGATCCCGGGTGGCCTGGACCAGGGCCACGGCGTGCTCGGCCACCTTGGGATGGACGTAGACGCGGTCGGCCAGGCGGGAAAGCTCCAAAACCTCCTCCAGGGAAAGCACCTGGGCCACCTGGATCTCCTCCCCCGTGGTCATGCGCCCCACGATGAGGAGCTCCTCGTGGAAGGCAGGGTAGCCCACCACCACCTTGAGAAGGAAGCGGTCCAGCTGGGCTTCCGGCAGGGGATAGGTGCCCTCGCTTTCTATGGGGTTTTGCGTGGCCAGCACCAGGAAGGGCTTGGGCAGGGGGTAGGTTTCCTTGCCCAGGGTCACCTGGCGCTCCTGCATGGCCTCGAGGAGGGCCGACTGCACCTTGGCCGGGGCCCGGTTGATCTCGTCCGCCAGAAGGAGGTGGGCGAAGATGGGACCGAGCTCGGTCTTGAACTCCCCTTCCTTGGGGTTGTAGATGCGGGTTCCCAGGAGGTCGGCGGGCACCAGATCGGGAGTGAACTGGATTCTTTTGAAGTTTCCCCCGACCGCCTGGGCCAGGGTCTTCACCGCCAGGGTCTTGGCCAACCCCGGCACCCCCTCGATCAGGAGATGGCCCCGGGCGAGAAGGGCCACCAGCATCCTCTCCAGGAGGTGGTCCTGGCCCACGATGACCCGCTTGACCTCCTTCAGGAGGGCCCGAAGCCTTTCCCCTGCCGCCAAGAAGGGTTCCTCTTCCCAGGCCATGCCCACCCCCTAAGGGTTTCCCAGGAGTATAGCCCCCCAGACCAGGGGATACTCCCCTTCAGGACACATTTGGCCGGAATAGGGCCTTGCCCTTGGCGGAGAGGGCTTTTTGCCAGTCGGTAAGAGGGAAGATGCCCCCGATGAGGGCCTCGAGGCCCACCAGCTCGGGAAGGAGTCCCACCGCCTGGGCAAACTCCTCGGGGCTATAGGTGTAGCTTCCCACCAGGCCCACCTCCTTGAACCAGAAGGGGGAGAGGTCGGCCCAGTCCAGCCCAGGGGCCCCCAGGAGGAGCACCCGGCCTCCTTCCTGGGCCAGGGTAAGGGCCTGGCGGAAACCTGACCCGCTTCCCGAGGCCTCGAGGACCGCCTCGTACCCACCCCGGTACCCTTCAAAGAGGAGGTAGCGGTAGCGCTTGGCCCGCTCCAGCAGGGCCTCTTTGGCGCTTCCAAAGACCCCCTCCGCCCCGAAGGCCAAAGCCCGCTCCGCCTGGTGGGGGTACTTGGCCACCGCGTAGACCTTTCCGGAAAACCCCAGGGCCCTAAGGGCCTTGAGGGCCAGAAGGCCCAGGGTACCCATGCCCAGGATCAGAACCTCCTTGGGCCAGGGGTTCAGCTTCTTAAGGCCCCGCACCACCACCGCCAGGGGTTCGGCGAGCACGGCCCGTTCCTCGGGGACGTGGGCTGGGATGGGGTAAAGCCGCTCGGGCCGGGCCAGGATCCACTCTCCCCAGCCCCCGGGCAGGTCCCGGTTGTAGCCCAGCATCCCTGGGGCCAGGGATCCTTCCGCCACGTTCTGGCATAGGCCTTCCTCGCCCTCCTGGCACTTTGGGCAGGGGGGAAGGCCGCGGTCGGCGCAGGTGAGGAGAGGGTTTACCGCCACCAGGCTTCCCTCCACCTCCCCCAGGATCTCGTGGCCAAGGACGGCGGGAAAGGAGAAAAAGGGGCTGATGGATGGGGGGCTTTTCCCGTAGAGAAGGGCCAGGTCCGAGCCGCAAACCCCGCTTAGCCTGACCCTCACCCGTACGAAGCCTTGCCGTTCGGGAAGGGGAAGTTGGGTGAGGCTTAGGGGTAGAAGGCCCTTGGGAAATCGCTTGCCCAGGACCCTGGCGGCGAAGAAGCGGGGAAGGGAAGGGGTGTAGAGGAGGGCCTTCATGACATGGGCACGGTGCGGATGAGCTTACCCTCTATCCGCTCCATGATCTCGTCCAGGCTGCGCCCGGTGATGGTGAGGCCGTGGTTTTTCAAGCCCACCACCGCCCGGGTGGGGTCAGGGGCTTGGCGCACCTTTTCCGCCACCGCCTGGGCCAGCTCGTAGGTGCCGCAAGGGTAGTTGAAGGGGGTGGCGGGAACCCCTTCCATCCAGGCGTGCACGTGCAGGATGGCCCCGACCCCGGGGTGTGCCCGGTAGATCATCCAGTGCTCGATGGCATCCACGCTGACCCGCCTGGGTTCCACGTGGGGGGGCACGGAGAGGAGGATGGCGTTTTGCTCAGGGTCGTAGTCCTTCACCATGAGGATGTCCCGGCCGATCTCCTTCAGGTTGGCCTTGTCCACCCCGCTTGCGGACATCCAGAAGCGGCGCTCGTCCTTGCGCACGGAGAGGTTTCCATAGGAAAGACCCCCGATACCGTAAAGCCGTTTGACATGCCGCAGGTCCTCGGGGGGCAGGATCTCCTCGATGGGGAAGGGAGCAGGAAGGAGGTCCCACTCCTTGAGTTTCTTCCCTGCCCGGTACATGCTTTCCGTAAGCTCGTCCCCTTGCCAGAGCTCGGGCTCGAGGTCCGTGTGGAAGATGTTGTTGATGACCAGGCGGCTACAGGCGATGGGCTTAAGGCGCCCGGCCACCCTCTCGTAAAACCCCTCCCCGTTGGGCTCGTCGTAGTGCCCGAGCTCCAGGGTGAGGAACTTGACCCCCTGGTGGGGCACATAGGCCAGAAGCACGTTGGAAAGAGCCCGAACCAAGTAGGGGTAGAGGGCCTGGAGGGGGTTTTCGGGGAAGGCGGGAAGCTCCAGCACCGAGGCCACGAAGGTGGCCTGGGCCCGCCGGCGATAGGGGCGTGGGTTTTCCAGGGAGATGGCGTTCAGCACCAAGTTTGGGGCCTCGGCCTGAGGGTTGTGGCGAAACCCCTGAGCCTCCAGGGCTTTCCCCAGTCCTTCCAGAAAAGCCCGGACGTTAGGAGAAGGCTCACCGTGGATCATGTACTCCCACATATGCCCTCCTTGCTCTGGTCCTTAGCCTACCCCATACTGGTCCTATGGCGGAAGCCTTAGGGGGTAGCCGGGCCCTGGTCCCCGGACTGAGGGTGGGGCATTTCACCGACCTCGAGGCCCTCACCGGCTCCACCGTGGTCCTGGTGGAGGAGGGAGCGGTGGGAGCGGTGGACGTGCGGGGGGCGGCTCCCGGTACGCGGGAAACCGACCTCCTGTCCCCGGAGAACACCGTGGAGAAAGTGCAGGCCATCCTGCTTACCGGGGGAAGCGCCTTCGGCCTAAGGGCGGCGGATGGGGTCGTGCGTTACCTGGCGGAAAGGGGAAAGGGCTTCCCCACCCCAGGGGGTGTGGTGCCCATCGTGCCCGCAGCGGTCCTCTACGACCTGGGCCGGGGGAGGATCCACCGCCCGCCCGGGGTGGAGGCAGGGTACCAGGCAGCCTTGGCCGCAGGGGAAAGGGTGGAGGAGGGTAGCGTGGGGGCGGGCACGGGGGCGGTGGCGGGGGGAGTCAAGGGCGGGGTGGGCCTGGCGGGGTACCTTCTGGAGGAAGGCCACCGGGTCATGGCCTTGGTGGCGGTCAACAGCCTGGGCCGGCCCTTTGACCCCCAGACGGGGAGGCTTTACGGGGAGGCTCTCCTTGCAGAGGAGGAAAGGGCCCTTCTGCCGGACCGCTCCCGCTACCAGGGGGGGCCTGAGGACTACCGCTACCCTTTCCTTTTGGGCCAGAACACCACCCTGGCGGTGGTGGCCACGGATGCGCCCCTTAGCAAGGCCCAGGCCAGGAGGCTTGCCATCATGGCCCAGGACGGGATTGCCCGGGCCATTCGCCCGGCCCATACGCCCCTGGATGGGGACCTGGTCTTCGCCCTGGCCCTGGGGGAGGGGAAGGGGGTGGACCCCTACATCCTCTTGCGCCTCGGGGCCTACGCCGCCGACGCCGTAACCCGGGCGATCCTTCGGGCGGTGCTCCTTTCGGGGAGTGCGCCGGGGATTCCCGCTTACCGGGACCTCATGGGCTGATCACCTTCCGGGAAAGGGAGCGAGCTCCACCTCCACCTGGAGGACCTCCCCGCCCCGGCGCACACTAAGGCGGATCCTGTCCCCTACCTGGTGGCGGCGCACCTCCCGCAGGAGGTCCTCGAAGCTGTTCACCTTGACCCCGTTGACCTCGAGGATCACATCCGGCACCCCTCCCGTTTCCAGGCCCCTTAGCCCTGCCCGGTGGGCGGCCCCGCCCGGGACCACCTCGCCCACCAGCACCCCACCCGGGGGCAGGCCCAGCTCCCGGGCCAGCTCCGGGGTTAAGCCCCTTGGACCCCTCAGGCCCAGGTAGGGCCAGTAGCTTCGCTTACCCCCTTCCATCTCCGCCAGGACCTGGTCCCGGCCGAGGAACGGGGTGAAGAAACTCCGGAAACCCTCCTCCGTTTGGCCGATGGCCACCGCCACCCCCACCACCTTGCCCTCGAGGTCCAGCACGGGTCCTCCCGAATCCCCGGGGGAAAGGGGGAGGCTGGTTCCCACCAGGCCCTGGGGAAGAAAAGGCGAGGGGTCCACGAAAAGCCGGGTGATGCGCCCATACCGGGGGGCGATGAACTGGTTGTGCCCGTTGCCGATGTGGAGGAGGGCTTCCCCCACCCTAGGGGTCCGGGAAAGCTCCAAGGGGAGGACCCTTGGGGCCTGGGCCCCGGTGCGGAGCACCGCCAGGTCAAAGGGCTCGTGGAACCCCAGGACCTGGGCTTGGGCCTCCACCCCCGTGGCCAGGCGCAGGCGGAAGGGGCCCCCTTCCGCCACCACGTGGTAGGCCGTGAGGAGGAGGCGTGGGGCGTAGAAGAAAGCCGTTCCCCTTCCCCCCTCCCCGTCCCGGACCTGGACCACCCCGGGGTGGGCCTGGGCGTAAACGGCCTGGAGGGCCTCGGGGCTCGCCTGGACGGGTTCTACCCAGAGGGTCCCCTTGGGGCCGGAAAGCCAAAGGGCGAGGCTCAGGCCCAGGGGCAGGAGCCAAAGCCAAGGTTTAACCCGACCCATGCCCCATTCTCCCCCCTATCCCCATTTTCCTCCTCCTTTGAGCTCCAGAGTGTGATGCCGGGCAAGGAGCCTATTCCCGGGAGCGGTCCTCAGCGGTGCAGGTGGAGGTTGGCCTGAGGGAAAAACCTTTGATCCGGGTCATGGACGAGGGGAAGGCGAGGGGGCAGGCTGGGGCTTGGAGGTGCTTATGCCCCACGTGATCTGTGAGCCCTGTATCGGCGTGAAGGACCGGTCTTGCCAGGAGGTCTGCCCCGTGGAGTGCATCTACGACGCCGGGGAGCAGCTTTACATCCACCCCGACGAGTGCATTGACTGCGGGGCCTGCGTGCCCGCTTGCCCGGTGAACGCCATCTACCCCGAGGAGGACGTCCCGGAGCAGTGGAAGGTTTACATAGAGAAGAACCGCACCTGGGCCCAGACCCTGCCCAACGTGCACGTCCTCGAGGGGGGGCAATGACCGCGCCGCCCCGCCTGGTGGTGGAGGTAAGGCAGGAGGTTCCCCTGCAGTGCTCCCCGGTCAAGGGAGTGTGCCGCCTCGAGGACCTCAAGGTGAAACCCCTCCATCGCCTGGACAACCGCGGCACGCCCTGCGCCCTGGGGTTCATCCGGGCCACCGAGGTCATGGAGGCCCTGCCCTCGGGGGCGGTCTTGGAACTCCTTTCCAAAAATGTTTACGCCCCCTACGAGGTCCCTGCCTGGGCGGGCAAGTACGGCTACCGCATCCTGAAGCAGGAGCAGCGGGGGATTTTCCCTTTCCGCTACTACCGCTTCCTGGTGGAGAAGCCATGAGGGTGGAACTCCGCATCCTCAGGCGAGCGCCGGGCAGAGGACCCTACTGGCAGGCCTTCTCCCTGGAGACGGAGGGCCGGGAGCGGGTCTTGGACCTGCTTCTCAGGGTCAAGGCCGAGGTGGACGGGACTTTGGCCTTCCGCTACTCCTGCGGGCACGGGGTCTGCGGCTCGGACGCCATGACCATCAACGGCCGAAACCGCCTCGCCTGCAAGACCCTGGTGAAGGACCTGGGGCGGATCCTCACCGTGGAGCCGCTGCGGGCGCTCCCCGCCCGGAAGGATCTCATCGTGGACCTCGAGCCCTTCTTTGCCGCCTACCGGGCGGTGCGGCCCTACCTCATCAACGACGAGCCCCCGCCCGAGCGGGAGAGGCTCCAGAGCCCTGAGGAGCGGGCGCGTTACGAGGAGGGGACCCAGTGCATTCTCTGCGCCGCCTGCACCTCCAGCTGTCCCGTCTACTGGGTGAACGGGCACTACATCGGCCCGGCGGCCATCGTGCAGGCCCACCGCTTCCTCTTTGACTCCCGCGACCGAGGGGCCGAGGAGCGGCTTTCCAGTTGGCTCGGCGGGCGAAACGGGGTGTGGCGGTGCCGCAACGCCCACAACTGCACCGAGGCCTGCCCGCGGGGCATTGACGTGAACCGGCTCATCACCGAGGTCAAGCGGAGGATCCTGGAGGAGGCCTTCTGACCCCCCGGGGGCTACGGCCGGATTAAAGTGCGGGAGCAGGCATGGGCGGGGCTTGGCCAGAGGTGGTGATCCTGGGCGGGGGCTTCGCAGGGCTTGCCGCCGCCCGGGTTCTGGAAAGGGCGCGGGTTCCCTACCTCTTGCTGGACGCCCGGAACCACCACCTGTTCCAGCCCCTCCTTTACCAGGTGGCCACCGGCTTCCTGGAGGGGCCGGCCGTGGCCTACCCCTTGCGGGCCTTGCTGCGCCGGGGCCGGTTTCTCCTCGGCCGGGTGGAGCGGGTGGACCTCGAGGGGAAAAGGCTCTTCCTGGAGGGCGGGGATGCGCTTCCCTACCGCTTCCTTGTTGTGGCCACGGGAAGCCTTCCCAGCGACCTGGGGGTACCGGGGGTGAGGGAGCATGCCCTCTTCCTCAAGACCCTGGGCCAGGCCCTAAGGGTCCGGTACCGCCTCCTCGAGGCCCTGGAAAAAGCGGCCCGCAGGGGGCGCCCCCTGGACCTCCTCGTGGTGGGGGGCGGGCCCACGGGCGTGGAGCTCGCCGGGGCGCTGTCGGAGTTCTTGCGCTACGCCCTGCCCAGAGACTTCCCCGAGGTGCCCGCGGGGGCCGTCACCCTGCTGGAGGCGGGGCCCCGGCTCCTTCCCGCCTTCCGGCCGGCCCTCGGCCGGTATGCGGAGGGGGCCTTGGCCCAACTTGGCGTGAGGGTGCGCTTGGGGGCCCAGGTGGCCGAGGTGGGGGAGGGATGGGTAAGGCTTTCCGGGGGCGAGCGGCTTAAAGGGGACCTCGTCCTCTGGGCAGTGGGGGTGCGGGGGAACCCCCTTCCTGGGCTTCCTGCGGACGCTCGGGGCCGGGTGCCCACGGACCCCTGTCTGCGGCTTGTCGGTTATCCCGAGGTGTACGTGGTGGGGGACCTCAACGGGCTGGGCTTCCCCCAGCTCGCACCCGTGGCCCTGCAACAGGGGCGGTGGGCGGCGCGAAACCTCCTCCGGGCGTTAAGGGAGCAGGACCCCCTCCCCTTCCGCTACCGCGACCGGGGGCAGCTTGCGGTTATCGGCCGCAATCGGGCGGTGGCGGAGCTTTGGGGCCTCGGGGTGGCCGGGCTTCCCGCCTGGCTCCTCTGGGCTTTCGTGCACCTGAGGGAGCTCGTGGGCTTCCGCAACCGCCTTCTGGTCTTCCTGGACTGGGCCTACACCTATCTTTTCCGGGAACCTGGGGTGCGGATCCTCCCCGACTAGGTCCTTAGCTCCGCCTCGCTGTGGGCTTGGAGGGCGATCTTGAGGCGTTCCACCACCCCATCCACGGGCCGGCCTTCCCGGAGGGAGCTTTGGAGCTCTCCCAGAAGTTCCAGGAGAAGCCGGTGCTCCAGGAGCCGATCCCGACGGTTTCCCGGACTCAGGGTGGGGTAGTAGAGGGCCTCCTCCAGGGCGATGTGGGCCTGGAGCCTCTGAACCAGGGCCTCGGCTGCTCCTTGGGAGGGCAGGGCCTCCAGAAGCGCTTCAAGCTCCTTGTGGTCCCGGGCGAGCTCACTTGGCGGAAGCCCCAAGGTGATCCAGAGGATACGCCCGCCTTCTGGGGCCTCCAGGTGGAGCTGGCCAGTCCGGACCCTCACGGTCCGGCCCGGCTGGAGGCGGAGGGAGCGCCCCCAGAACCGCACGACGATAACCCCCTTGAGAACTGCCAGGAGAGCGTCTTCGCTCCGCTCCACCTTCAGGGTCTGCTTTCTCCCCCGGCTTAGGTCCAGGCACCGGACCTGACCCCCTGGCCTCACTAGCCCTTTGCCTTCAAAGGGGTAAATCATCTTGCCTCCTTTCCTTTAGGCGGGGGGGCCGCCCAGGCCTCCAGCCTTCACCTACCCTCCCTCCCCGTCTATGACCCAGGTCAAGGCGGGCCCAGAGGGCCTTGCCCGATGGCCGAGCCCTTCCCCGGACGGTGCCGTGCGGCCAGACGAGGGTGCAGCCCGCTGGCCGCAGGGAGCGCGGCGCCATGGGGGTGGCCCCCCGGGGACCGGGGCTAGGTTTGGCCTAGTGCCAGAGGAGAAGCATCCCCAAGAGGAGAAACCCCAGACCGGGCCAGGGATAGGGCCGCTTCAGGAGGAGGTGGAGGAGGCCTACCCCCAGGAGGGCCAGGAGGGGGTGGGGGGAGAGCCTTCCCACCAAGGCCAGGTAGACCAGGCCCAGGAGGACGTTCAGGTCGTAGAGGCCAAGGAGCGCCCGGGCCAGGCGGGGTACCTCCCGCCGCCAGAGGAGGTAGAAGCCCATTGGGAAGGCCAGGAACACAAGGGGTAGGCCCAGCACCCGGTGAAGGGCGGGCACGCCAAGAAGGGCCGTGGGGAGGCCCTGGAGGGTGTAGCCCAAGGCAGTGGCCAAAACGATGAGGAGGCCGAAACCCATCTGGGTCCAGCCTACCACCCGGGCAGGGACGGGGGGCCGGAAGAGGGTGAAGCTTCCAAAGGAGGCGAGGAGGAGGAGGGCGAGGAGCGTAAGGAGGGGAAGGAGGCCCTTTAGGAAGAGGAGGAAGGCCAAGAGGGCGCTACCCCCGAGGGCGAGGAGGGCGGGATAGACCTTGGGGCTTTGGCCCCGGGCCCTGAGGACCTGGGTTCTGGCGTAGTAGAGGGCGGCCACATCCCTTAGGGCCAGGGCCAGGAAGCTTCCCAGGGCCACCTCCAGGGGGAGCCCGCCCGCCAAGACCCCGGCGGGGGCGAAGGCCGCCATGAAGAGGGCGGCCGCAATCTCGGGGAAAAGGTCCCGGGAGCGGTTTTGGGCATCCATGTAGGCCATGTAGGCCCCCAGGGGGAAGGCCAGGGCGAGGGGGTAGAGAAAGGGCCCTTTAGCGGTTAGGGCGGTGAGGAGGAGGCCCAAGAGGGCAAAACCGAGGTATATCCCACCCACCCTCAGGGCCAGCTCGGTCCTCGGGTAGCGCTTTCCCCGCCTCAGGTCCTGGTAAGCGAGCTTCAAAGGGTGCCGCGCCAGGAAACCGAAGAGCCCTAGGAGAAAGAGGCCTAGGGTATGGGGGCCAGGGGAGAGGAGGAGGGCGAGGAGGAGAGGCTCGAGGGTGAACCCCCAGCCCCCGTGCTCCGTGGGGAGGGCTACCGACTTTAGGGAAACGCTTGGGGTCGTGCGCATACGCACCTCGCTAGGGTTAAGGAAGCGTGGGACGGGGCTTTTTAGCCCCACAAGATTTCCAGCGCCAAGAGGGCAAAGAGGAGGCCTGCGGCCAAGGAGAGGGTGGCGAAGGCTCCCCAGATGCCCGTTCCCAGGCCAAGCCCCCAGGCCAGGGCCATGCCCAGCAGGCCCAGGTTGGCCAGGCCCACCTGGAAAAGGGCGAGCCCGGGCCTGCGGAAGACCACGCCGCGGAAACGGGGCAGGGCGTGGTAGGCCACGCCGTAGATCATAAGGCTCACGAAGCCTAGAAGGTGCATGTGGGCGTGGGCGGGGCGCCAATTGTAGGGTAGGACACCCAGGCCGAGCAGAAGCCCCACCAGGTTGGCGGCTATAAACCAGAAGAGGGCCGTGGTGAGGGCAAGCCGGCTTGCCAGGATCATGGCCTGGGGGTGATGATGCCAAGGACCAGAAACCGACCTTCTCCGGCCTTGGCCCCGTGAGGTTCGCCTGGCGCGCAGGCGAGGAGGGTTCCGGGGCTTGCTGGGATCGTTTTCTCCCCGGCCCACAGGGTGCCCTCCCCCTCGAGGCAAAGCAGGTGAACCCGGGGTTCCCCTTTACCCCGGACCTCCTGCCCCTTTTGCAGGCTGAAGAGGATCAGGCGCACTTCCGGGTGATCGGCCAGGAGTTCCACCCCTCGGACCTGGCCGTAGCGGGCCTTCTCCAGGAGGTTCATCCTTCCCTTCCCAAAAAGGCCAGGAGGGCCTTCAATACCTCTTCGGGGTCCTTGCCTGCTTGGCGGGCGGCTTCCTCCAGGGAATCGGCTCCGCCACAGCAGGTATCTATGCCCATCTCGTTTAGCAAGCTCACCGCTTCCGGGTGGCGTTGCAAGACCCTGTTTACCGTGGTCTTTAAGGTGAGTTCCACCATACCCCCCTAAGCTTGGCACCCAAGGGGTTGAATTGCCATGACCTGGGTCAAGCGGTCTTGGAAGCCTCGGGCAGGAGATCCTTTAGGGTCAGGCCCTCGAGGGCTTTGCGGATTTCCTGGTTCATGCGCACCAGGTTTGGCTTGAGGTAGCAGAATCCCCGCCTCTCCTCTGTGGGGCAGCGCTTTAAGGTGGCGCAAAGGTCCAGGGCCACAGGTCCAGAGAGGCTTTCCATCACCTTAAGCAGGGTGATCCCCTCTGGGGGAGCTTTGAGCCACACCCCTCCTGCTCGGCCCATGCGGCTTTCCACCAAGCCCGCTTTGGCCAGCTTGGAGAGGACCTTGGCCATAAAGGCAGGAGGGGCCTTGAGCTTGGCGGCGATCTCCGCGGCGCTAAGCCCAGGCTCTTCCGCTAGAAGCAGAAGCGCATGAAGGGCGTAGGATTCCTCGCGTCTTAAGAGGCTTCGCACGGGCATACCTACATGGTAACCCCCTGAGGGATTGGCCCCCAGGGGGTGGGAAGAGGAGCACTACCTCCCACCGATGAACCAGGCCCGGGAGAGGAACCAGTGGTTATAAAGGTAGTAAACCAGGAAGAGGGCCAGGAAGAGGAGGGCCAGGAGGTAGACCCCTTTGGGGGTGGCGTGGCCTTCCTCTACCTTCACCTGGTAGGTTTTCTGGATTTCCTCGTCGGCCAAGGGTTTGCCCCGAAGCAGGGTGCCCACCGCCAAGAGCACGAAGAGAAGCCCGCCCAAAAGGGCCAGGGTTCCCCCGATGCCCATGGCGGCAAGCCAGGTGGCCATCTCTGGGGGGTACTGGAAGGCGAAGGGGCTTCCCCCGAACTGGAAGGCGTCCCCAGAGCGCCGAGGAAGTCCATAAACTACCCCCAGGCGCAACATGGCTAGGGAGAGGAGGCCCATGCCCAGCCCGAAGAGCCAGGGCTGCCAGGCGGCAAGCCGAGGCCAGATGAGCTTGCGGCGGAAGATGAGGGGCAGAAGGTAGTAGGTGAGGCCCATGAAGGCCAGGCTTGTTCCTGCCACCACCGTGCCCTTGAAGTGGCCCACCACCGCTAAGGTGTTGTGCCACTTGAGGTTCTGGTCGTAGGAGCCCATGGTGACCCCGCTCATCCCTCCCAGGAAACCGAAGAGGATGACGGAAAGCACCAGGGCGGAGAAGCCAGGGTTGCCCCAAGGGGTCTTGGCCAGCCAGCCGAAAAGCCCTTTGTTGAACCCCTTGAGCCTGAGGCCCCGCTCAATGGCCGCGGGCACCGAGAAGGCGTGGATCAAGCTTCCCAGGACGGCCACATGGATGAGGTAGCCGGTGTTCACCCAGGTCCAGCTGCTGGAAAGAGCCCCGGTGGGCTCGGTGAGGAGGTGGTGGGCGGAGCCCAGGTTGATGCCCAGGAGGTAGAGGAGGAAGGCGACCCGGGAGAGCCTCTCGCTGGGGGTGGTACCTCCCACGGTGAAAAGGGCCAGGAGGTACCAGACGGTAACCATGGCGGCCAGGTTCACCTGTTGGGCTCCGTGGCCAAAGCCCCAGTAGGTGTGCCGGAACCAGAGGGGGTCCACCTTGATTAGGCCTAAAGACCAGAGGAAGGTGGGGATAAAGGCGATGGCCCCGGAGAGGAGGGTAGTGGTGGCCAAGATGGCGGCGGTGAGGGCTCCGAAAGCCCCCAGGGGCATGGTGGCCCCGGAGGCCCTGGCTGGGCGCCTTGGAAAGAGGCTGTACGGCCTTTCCGCACTTCTGGCCCTGGGCCTTTTCCTCTTTTATGGGGCAAGCCGCCTTACGGGTTTTCCCCTCCCCACGCCTTACGGCTGGGCCTGGGAGGGAAGGGAAGATGTGGATGTGCTGGGGGGCTTCCTGGCCCTATGGGAGGTCCTGGTTTTTTGGGCCTTTCTCCGGCGCTAAGGTGGGTACCTGTTTCCAGATGAAATAGATGCCGTAGGCGATGAGGAGGAGCAGGGCCATCTGGCCTAGGATGTGGGGTAGGCCATAGATGCTTATGCCCGCTGCCCCCAAGGCCAAGGCCGTGGCCAAGACCTTGGTTCTTCTGGGGATCCCCCGGCCTTCCCGGTAGTTTTTCACCAAGGGGCCCACCTGGGGCAGGGAGAGAAGCCAGGCCTCGAGGCGGGGATGGCTTCGCGAGAAGAGGTAGGCCGCTATCAGGAAAAAGGGGGTGGAGGGGAGGATGGGAAGGAGGGCCCCCAAGAAGCCCAGCCCCGTGAAGAGCAGTCCTAAACCCAAAAAGGTCAGCCTCATGACTTGAGGATATCCCCGTCCGTACCGGGATTGCTTTGATCGAGGTCAAGGGTGGGGAAGGAGTTCGGCGCGCGTTCCCTATCTTGGGACATTTGTCACAAGGACACCTGTCCTTGGGGAGTGATGCTAAAACACGGATGGAAAGGTCCGAGTAAGGACCTGGGAGGTGAAGGATGCGAAAGGTGTTAGGCGTACTGGCGGGGTTGGTTTTAGGGGTTCCAGGCGTGGCGGCGGAAAGGCACTTTGCCCTCGAGGCCCGCTCCAGCATCTTCGAGGTGGATCAAGGGGTTTACCTCAGGGGCTTCTCCTTCAACGATATGAGCCCTGGGCCCATGCTGGTGGTGGAGGAGGGGGATACCGTACACATCACCCTTCGGAATCTGGATAACGTTACCCACGGTCTTTCCATCCATGCCGCCAACACCCAGACCTCGAGGTTCCTGGGCAACGTCCAGCCAGGGGAAACCCGGGAGTTCAGCTTCACCGCGGACTTTCCGGGGGTCTTCATGTACCACTGCGCCCCTGGGGGCCACGGCATCATGGCCCACACCATGGGTGGCCAGTTTGGGATGATCGTGGTGGAGCCAAAAGAGAAGTACCGGATGGAGCGGGAGCTCGGCCGGGGGCCGGACCTCAAGCTCTACATAATCCAGAGTGAGGCTTACGCTTCAGGGCGGGATTTCTACGATGGGAAGGCCCTTTACGTGATGTTCAATGGCAGGAACTTCCGTTACGTGGATGAACCCATACCCGTGCGTCCCGGGGATTATCTACGCATCTACTTCCTGAACGTGGGGCCCAACCTTACCAGCACGTTCCACGTGGTGGGCGGGGTTTTTGAGTACATGTACTACCAGGGTAATCCGAAAAACCTCGTGGTGGGCGCCCAGACGGCTTTGGCGGGACCGAGCGATTCCTGGGTCATCGAATGGCGAGTTCCGCCCGTGGAGGGGGATTACGCTTTGGTAACCCATGTCTTCGGTACCGCCATCAAGGGGGCTTTGGGGATCCTGCGGGCCAAGAAGGATGCGCCCCGGATTCCTGAGGTGCGGGCGGAAGGAGTGCCCGGGGTCAAGGAAATTCCCGCCAGCGCCAAGCGGGTGGTCGATCCCTATGGGCTTGCTTCTCCTAGCCACGAGCACACCGTACGGGTGCCCTTGGATCCTGCCCTGGCTCAGCCAGTCGCGGTTGGGGCAAAGGCTTTAGAACCCCTTCCCGTCACCGTGCAGATGGTGGGCAACTCCTTCTACCCCAAGGTCCTGGAGATCCCCGTGGGCACCACGGTGGAGTTCGTCAATGAAGACGTCTTTGACCTGCTGGAAGGGGAACGCACGGGCCGGCATGATGCGGTGGTGATCGAGGTGCAGGGGCCTGAGCCCTTTGTGACCCCCAAGCTGGGCCACGCAGAACGGTACCGCATCACCTTCACCAAGCCAGGGGAGTACGTGTACATCTGCAGCATCCACCCGTACATGAAGGGGATCATCCGTGTCTACGAGCCCTTGAGCCAGCGGGCCGATTCCCAATGACCCGGGGTGCTGACCCGTGACTGCTGACCGATGACGAGAGGTGTCCCCAGGGAATCCCCCCGGGGACATTTGCCCTTGACCTAGGTCATGGAAACTCCGCCGGCTTAATCCGAGTTTGTGAGCTGGAGGTGAAAGGAGGTTAAGGTATGGAGATCGGCTGGATAGAAACCACCATCGGGGCGCTTTTTGCCACAGTGGTCCTTACCCTGTGGCTTTCCCGGGGATCCGGATGGCTCGAGCCCCGCTTCTGGCGAAATGCGGCTGTGGTGAGCTCCCTGATCATGACCGGGATCCTGGTGTATCTGACCATTGACTCCTTGAACCAGATCCGGGAGGGTTCGGCCCGGGTGCCGGCCTACACCGTGATCAACAAGGCTATAGGGCTCAAGCGGGATTACGAGAAGCGGCGGGACATCCCGGTCGTCGGGGAGGAGGTGGGGTTTTTCGGCAAGGTTTGGAGCGAGGAGGAGGCCTACACCTTGGTCAACAAGGGCAAGATGACCTTGCAGAGCCGCAACTGCATGGACTGCCACACCCTTCTGGGTAACGGGGCCTACTTCGCTCCCGACCTCACCCGCGCCTGGTTGGACCCCAAATGGGAAACCATGGTTAAGGGCATGACCGGCAAGGCCACCAAGGAGGAGGCCATGGCGGAATGGCTTCAACACCCTGACCGCTATCCCACCTTCGTTCGCCGTATGCCCAACCTGGGCTTGAGCGAGGAGGAGGCCAAGGCCTTGGTGGCCTTCTTGAAGTGGATGTCGGCCATCGATACCAACGGTTTCCCGGACCGCTTCGCCGGGGTGCAGTAGGAGGTGTCCCATGACCCAGGCTTTACCCCAAGGTAAGCTTTACGAGTCTCAGAAGCTGGCCCTTTGGTACTTCTGGGTGGCCTTGGCCCTGTTTGGGGCCCAGGTCCTTTTCGGTTTGCTGGCGGCTTGGCAGTACCTGGATCCCAATTTTCTCTACGGCAAGCTTAACTTCATGACCAACCGGATGCTCCACGTCAACGCCATGATCGTCTGGCTTCTTTTGGGCTTCATGGGCGGAGTGTACTGGTTTTTGCCCATGGAGCTGGGGCGGGAGGTGGTGGGCATCCGGCTTGCCCGCTTCGCCTTCTTCACCCTTATCGCGGCAGTGGGCATCGTGGTTTTGGTTTACCTCCTGGTCCAGTATGGGCCGGGTAACGCCTTTACCCTGTGGTTCATCACCGAGGGGCGGGAGTACATAGAAGCCCCCCGCTGGGCCGATTTCGGCATCGTGGCGGTGATGGCCATCTTCCTTTACAACGTGGTAGCTACAGCCCTTAAGGCCCAGCGCATTACCGGGGTGGTGGCGGTGTTGATGTTTGACCTGGTGGCCCTGGCCGGGCTCTATATGGCGGGCATGCACTACACCCCCAACATCTCCATGGACCAGTACTTCTGGTGGTGGGTGGTGCACCTTTGGGTGGAGGCCACCTGGGAGGTATTGGTGGGCTCCATCATGGCCATGGCCCTCATGCACCTTCTGGGAACTCCGAGGCGCATTGTGGAAACCTGGCTCTACCTCGAGGTGGCCCTGGTCTTCGGCACCGGGATCCTGGGTCTGGGGCACCACTACTTCTGGATCGGCACCCCGGAGTACTGGCTGGGCCTGGGGGGGTTCTTTAGCGCCTTGGAGCCCATTCCCCTGGTGGCCATGGTGGTTCATGCGGTCTACGATGCCGGGATGCACCGCATGCAGACCGTGAACCAGCCCGCCCTCTTTTGGGCCATCGCCCAGGCCTTCGGCAACTTCATCGGCGCCGGGGTATGGGGATTCATGCAGACCCTGCCCCAGATCAACCTTTACTCCCATGGCACCCAGCTGGCTGCGTCCCACGGCCACCTGGCCTTCTTCGGAGCCTACGTTACCGCCATTCTCACGGTGATCTACATGGCCCTGCACCAGGTGAGGCGGCCTGATTTGCCCCGCTTTGACTCCAGGCTGTGGAAGTGGGCTTTTGTGCTGATGATCATCGGCATCTTCGGCATGTCTGCGGCCATGACCATCGCCGGCTTCACCCAGACCATGGTGGAACGGGCCATTGGTGGTAGCACCTGGCAGGCCTATATCGATGCCCAGCAACACCCCTGGTTCCAAAACGGTATGGTCTGGCGCTTCGCCTTTGGGGTTTTCTTCTTGGTGAGTTACCTGGTCCTCCTTTGGGACCTGGTCACCATTGGCAAGGGCGAGGCCAAGGCGGCCAAGGGGGTGGGGGCCCATGACTAGCGAGGCGGTGCGGGACCTGATGCTCTATGGGATGCTCATGGTTTCCGCCGCAGGGTTCTACGCCATGTTCTACGCTCTGGGGCGGATGCTGGGGAGGCCTTCCATCGTTACCTTCTCCTACCTCTTCGCCGCCTTGCAGGCCCTGGGGGCTTTGGGCATGATTCTGCCGCCCTACTTGGATCCCTTCTGGAAGTACTTGATCGCCTTTAGCTCGGCGGTATACCTCTTCATCCCCCAGGGGATGTGGTGGGTGGTGACCACCTTCCACGAAAAAGAGCACGCCCATTAGCCCTTCCTTCCCCCGGCCGGACCCCGCACGGGGTCCGGCTTTTTCCAGTTTAGGTGGGGAGATTTGTAGGGACTTTAGCCATAGGACATCTGTACTACTCGGATATGTCTATCCTAGTTGATGGAGGTGAAAGCTGTGAAAAGAACGTTAGGTTTATTAGGATCTCTGCTGCTGGCCGCTTTGGCCTTGGCCCAGGCTCCTGCTCCCTTAAGCCCGGCGGAGAAGGAGGAAGCAGCCAAAATCTACTTTGACCGCTGCGCTGGGTGCCATGGGGTGTTGCGGAAGGGAGCGACGGGTCCCGCCCTTGACCCTAAGAAGATGGCGGAAAAGGGGGTGGAGTACCTGAAGGCGGTGATCTTCGGCGGCCTTCCTGGGGGCATGCCCGATTGGGGGCGGCAGGGGATTCTTAAGGAAAAGGACATCGAGCTCGTTGCCCGCTTCCTTTTGGAGCAGCCCCCAGCGCCTCCAGTTCCCACCTTTGAGGAGATCAAAAAGACCTGGAAGGTGCACGTGCCCCCGGAGAAGCGGCCCACCAAACCTCTCCATAACCGCAACTGGCAGAACTTCTTCGGCCAGGTGCTCCGGGATACGGGCCAGGTGGCCATCATCGACGGGGATAAGAAGGAGTTGGTGAGCATCGTGCCCACGGGCTTTGCCACCCACATCTTGCGCTCCTCAGCCACGGGCCGGTACTTCATGGCCATCGGCCGGGACGGGAAGGCGAGCCTGATAGACCTCTGGATGAACCCGCCCCAGGTGGTGGCGGAGTCCAAGCCCTGCCTGGATGCCCGGTCCATTGAGTCCAGCAAGTTCAAGGGCTACGAGGATAAGTATGCGGTGGTGGGGTGCTACTGGCCGCCTACCATGGTGGTTCTGGATGGCCTCACCCTCGAGCCCCTCAAGATGGTCTCCACCATCTCCTACGCTAAGGGGGCCGGGGAACTGGTGATGGAAGCCCGGGTGGCCGCCATCGTGGCGAGCCACTTTAACCCCGAGTGGATCGTAAACCTCAAGGAGTCGGGCCAGACCTGGCTGGTGGACTACTCCAATCTGCACAAGAAAGGCCGGCCCCTGCCCATCACCATGATCGACACCAATCTCTTTCTGCACGATGGGGGCTGGGCTCTGAAGCGCTACTTCATCGTGGCGGCCAACGCGTTGAACAAGCTGATCGTAATAGATACCAAGACCCGGGAGTTCGCAGCCGAGGTGGAGGCGGGGGTCAGGCCCCACCCGGGCCGGGGTTCCAACTGGGAGCATCCCACTTACGGGCCGGTTTGGGCCACCGGGAACATCGGTAGCCCCGAGGTGACCGTGGTGGGTGTGGATCCCGAAAAGCATCCCCAGTACGCCTGGAAGGTGGTCAAGCGGATCACCCTGCCCTATACCGGCAACCTCTTCATCAAGACCCACCCCAATAGCCCCTGGGTCATCGTGGACTTCCCCATGAGCCCGAGTCCCCAGGCGGCTGCCAGCCTCTGCGCCATAGACAAGCGCAAGCTGGAGGTGGCCAAGTGCTGGGAGGTGCCGGGAGCCCAGGAGCTGAAGGCCCGCATGGTGCATCCCGAGTTCAATAAGGGTGGGACCGAGATCTGGGTTTCCGCCTGGGGCTCTAAGGACACCCCTACCTTCATCGTGGTCTACGATGCCCTTACCCTCAAGGAAAAGGCCCGCATCACCGGGGACTGGGTGCGCACCCCTACGGGGAAGTTCAACGTGTACAACACCGCTTACGACATCT
>NZ_ATNI01000054.1:0-97743 GCF_000511705.1 Thermus sp. NMX2.A1 | reverse complement strand
TTAAGAAGTGCTTAACTGAGATCAAATTCCCCTCCCCTTCCTCATGGTCCTCATCCGTCAAGGAGGTACCATGAATCACTCCCAAAAACAGGGAGGAGTGAGCATGCGCAAAGTAGAACCCAAAGACTGGATCCCCCTCATCAAGCCCTACGCCAAGCCCAACACCCTAAGAAGCCTGCGCCAGGTGGCGGACACCCTTCTTCCCCTTCTCCTTCTCTTTTACCTGGCCCACAAGGCCCTTTCCGTTTCCCTGGCCCTGACCCTCCTTCTGGACTTCGCAGCCGCCTTGTTCCTGGTCCGCCTGTTCATCCTGCAGCACGACGCCGGCCACGGCTCCTTCTTCCCCAGGAAGTGGGCCAACGACCTTTTGGGCTTCTTCACCGGGGTCCTCACCCTGGTTCCCTACCTCCACTGGCAGCTATCCCACGCCCGGCACCACGCCACCAGCGGCAACCTGGACAAACGGGGGGTGGGGGACATTTACACCATGACCCTGGAGGAGTACCTCAAGGCCAGCCCCTGGGACAAGCTCAAGTACCGCCTTTACCGGAACCCCTGGATCATGTTCTTCCTGGGGCCCATCTACGTCTTTATGCTCTCCTACCGGCTTCCTCTGGGCTACGGCTCGGACAAGCCTTCCGTACGCAACTCCGTGGCCTTAACCAACCTCTTCCTGGCCCTCTTGCTGGCGGGAATCGTGGTCTTCTTCGGGGTTAAGACCCTCCTCTTCGTCTACCTGCCCATCCAGTACCTGGCGGGAATGATCGGCATCTTCCTCTTCTACGTGCAGCACCAGTTTGAGGATGTCTACTGGGAGCACGACCCCCGCTGGGAGTTCCTGAAGGCGGCCATGGAGGGAAGCACCTACCTGAAGCTCCCCAGGGTGCTCCAGTGGCTCACCGGGAACATCGGCTTCCACCACATCCACCACCTGGCCCCCAAGATCCCCAACTACCTCTTGCCCAAGGTGCAGGAGGAGGTGGACCTGGTGAAGGTGGCCCCCACGGTTACCCTCAAGGATGCCTTCAAAATCGCCTTCGCTGACATGCACCTCTACGATGAGGAAAGCCGGAAGCTGGTGGGCTTTAAGGAGGCCCACCAGCGCCTGCGGGAAATCCAAGGCAAGAAGGCCTACTAAGCGCTCCCTTAGGTTTAAAGGAGCCCTGCCGGGCTCCTTTTTTTGTTACTCAAGACCCAAATGCTCCCGAATCCGAATGTCCAAAGCCTCTAGAAGGTCCCCAGGAAGCGTCCCCAGGTGCGCCCTAACCCTTCTGCGGTGAACATGGCGGATGAGCTGGACCTGGGCTTTGCTGTCCCGGTCCAAACCGGTGCGGTCTGCAGGAAGGAATAGCTCAAAGGGATAAATCCGGGAAATGTTGGAAGTTAAGGGCACCACCACCACAACCGGGGAGTAAGCGTTGGCCACATCGTTGGTCACCAGGATGGCGGGCCTCACCTTGGCGGCCTCCCCGGGGCTTCCCGGGTCAAAGTCTACTAGGAGGATGTCGCCCCTTCTCAGCTCCACGAGGTCTCTGCCAGGGTTTCCTCCAAGCCGGAGTCCAGGAGGGGATCCTGGAGAAAATCAGCATCCTTGGCTAGGGCGCGGTACCCCTGGGCAAGCTCCACCTCTCTCAAACGCTTCAGGGCCAAGGCGAACACCTCGCTTCTGGTAAGGCCCAGGCGGGTGCGCATCTCCTCCACGTACTGCGCCAGAATAGGATCCAGGCTTATGGTGTAGCGCACATAGGCTTTCACACGCAACATCATACCCCATGTGCGCCTAGTGCTTAAAGTGCCGCACCCCGGTGAACACCATGGCCATGCCCAGCTCGTCCGCCGCCCGGATGGAATCCTCGTCCCGCACGCTTCCCCCAGGCTGGATGATGGCGCTGATGCCAAACTCCCCCGCCAGGCGCACCACGTCGTCAAAGGGGAAGAAGGCATCCGAGGCCAATACCGCCCCCCTGGCCTTCTCCTTGGCGGTCTTCAGGGCATGCTTGGCAGAGGCGTAGCGGTTGGTCTGCCCCACCCCGATGCCCAGGGTCTGGCCCCCCTTGGCCACCACGATGGCGTTGGACCGCACGTGCTTCACCACCTTCCAGGCGAAAAGGAGGTCCTGCCACTCCTCCTGGGTGGGGGCCTTTTGCGTGACCACCTTGGGCTCCATGGGATCCAGGGTATCCGCATCCTGGAGAAGCACCCCGCCCCTAAGGCGCCTCAAGTCCAGGTAGGCTCCCTGGGCGGGGAAGGGCACCTCGAGGAGCCGGAGGTTCTTCTTGCGGGAAAAGACCGCCAGGGCCTCCGGGGTGAAGCCCGGGGCCAGGACCACCTCCAAAAAGACCTCCCTCATGGCCTCCGCCGTGGGTCCGTCCACCTCCCGGTTAAAGGCCACGATGCCCCCGAAGATGGAAACCGGGTCCGCCTCGTAGGCCTTCCGGTACGCCTCCAAAGGACCTTCCCCCAAGGCCACCCCGCAGGGGTTCTGGTGCTTGATGGCCACGCAGGCAGGGCCCTCAAACTCCGAGACCAGGTTCCAGGCGGCCTCGGCGTCCAGGTAGTTGTTGAAGCTCATGGCCTTGCCCTGGAGGACCCGGGCCTCCAAAAGAGGCCCCTTTTCCCCATAAACCCGGTAAAGGGCCGCTTCCTGGTGCGGGTTTTCCCCGTAGCGCAAGGGGCTTTCCCGCCTGAGGACCAAAAACTTCTCGGGGGGGAACTTCTCCCCGGCAAGCCACTCGGCAATGGCGGCGTCGTAGCTGGCGGTGTGGGCGAAGGCCTTGCAGGCAAGCTCCCTGCGGAACTCAAGGGAAGGGCCTTCCTCGAGGGCCTGAAGCACCCGAGGGTAGTCCTCAGGGTCGCACACGGGCAGGACCGCCATGTGGTTCTTGGCCGCCGCCCGCAGCATGGCGGGGCCCCCGATGTCGATCTGCTCCAGGGCCTCGGCGAAATCCGCCCCCCTGGCCACCGTTTCCTGGAAGGGATAGAGGTTCACCGCCAGGACCCCGATCCGCTCAAAGCCCAGGGCCTTGAGCTCCTCCTCCTGGTCGGGCCGGGCGAGAAGCCCCGCATGCACCTTGGGGTGGAGGGTCTTGACCCGGCCCTCGAGGACCTCGGGAAAACCCGTGAAGTCCGAGATGTAGGTGACGGGAAGCCCCGCCTCCACCAAGGCCCTGTGGGTGCCCCCGGTGGCCAAGAGCCTATAACCCAGGCTTAAAAGCCCCTGGGCGAAGGGCACGAGCCCCCTCTTGTCGGAAACGGAAAGAAGCGCCCACATAAGGCGCATTCTACCGGCTACACTAAGGAGGATGAGCATCTACGAGGCCATCAAGGAAACCATCAAGGAGGCCATGAAGGCCCGGGACCAGAAGACCCTGGACTTCGCCCGGGTGGTGAAGGCGGAGCTGGACCGAAAAGGGGATGGCAAACCCCTGCCCGATGCCGAGGCGGTGAAGGTGCTCAAGGCCCTGCGCGAGATCGCCCTGGAGCAGGGCAACACCTTTGAGGTGGAGTTCCTGGACCGCTTCCTCCCCAAGGAGATGAGCGAGGAGGAGATCGAGGCCTGGATCCGGGAAAACCTAGACCTGTCCCAGTTCAAGACCCCCCTGGCCGCCATCGGGGTGGTGACCAAGGCCCTGGGCCCCAGGGCCCCCGGGGAGAAGGTGCGCCGGGTGATAGAGCGCTTGGCGAGATGAGCCCCTGGAAGCGCCTCGAGCTGGAAGAAATCCTCTCCGAGCCCGTAAGGCTGGTGCGGGAAAGGTTGCGCACCCACACCGGCAAGGAGCTCACCTACATCTACCGCCCGGGGCCGGTGGCGGCGAGTTTCGTCCTTCCCGTGACCGACAAGGCCACCGCCCTCCTCATCCGCCAGTACCGCCACCCCACGGGCAAGTTCCTCCTGGAGATCCCTGCGGGCAAGGTGGATCCCGGGGAAACCCCCTTGGAGGCCGCCCAAAGGGAGCTTCTGGAGGAGGTGGGGGCCGAGGCCAAGCGGTTCTTCCCCCTTCCCCCCTTCCACCCCCAGCCCTCCTTCACCGCGGTGGTCTTCCACCCCTTCCTGGCCCTTCAGGCGGAGGTGGTGGCCAAGCCGGCCCTCGAGGACGGGGAGCTTCTGGAAACCGTGGAACTCCCCCTTCCCGAGGTCTACCGCCTCCTGGAGGCCGGGGAGATCCAGGACGCCTCCACCGCCCTCACCCTCTTCTACGCCCGCCCCCACCTGGAATCCGAAGGTCTCCTGTAATACCCCCCACCCTGCCCTCACCCGGACGATCCTCCTGGAGCCCTGTGGGGCACGATGTAGCGGGAAGGGGTATAAAAAGCCGTATCTGGGTGCATAAAACGCGCCTGGGAAAGGGGCCAGGGGCTTGGTAGACTGGCCCCGTATGAAACCCAGCATCCACACTCCGCTTCCCGGTCCCAAGGCCAAGGCCCTCCTGGAAAGGGGTCAGGCGGTCCTCTCCCCTTCCTACATCCGCCCCTACCCCTTTGTCCCCGCCCGGGGGCAGGGCGTGTTCCTGGAGGACGTGGACGGGAACATCTTCCTGGACTTCATGGCGGGGATAGCGGTCAACACCACCGGCTACGCCCACCCCAGGGTGCTGGAAGCCGTGCGGGCCCAGGCGGAGCGCTTCGCCCACGTGTGCTTTTCCGACTTCACCCACGAGCCCACCCTTTCCCTGGCGGAAAGGCTGGTGGGGAGGCTCGGCGGAGGCTATCGGGTCTTCTTCGGCAACTCCGGCACCGAGGGGATCGAGGCCGCCATCAAGCTGGTGCGCCACCACACGGGAAGGCCTTACCTCCTGGCCTTTACCGGAGCCTTCCACGGCAGGAGCCTGGGCGCCCTCTCCCTCACTGCCAGCAAAAGCGCCTACCGCAAGGGCTTCTCCCCTCTCCTTCCCGGGGTGGTGCACGTCCCCTTCCCCAATCCCTTCCGCCCCCCCCTGGGGGCAAGGCCGGAAGAGGTGGGGAAAGCGGTGCTGGAACACCTGGAGCACCTCTTCCGCACCGTGGTGCCCCCGGAGGAGGTGGCCGCCTTCTTCCTGGAGCCCATCCAGGGCGAAGGGGGATATTTGGTGCCTCCGCCGGGATTCATCCCCGAGCTCAAGGCTCTTTTGGAACGCTACGGCATCCTCCTGGTGGCGGATGAGGTGCAGTCGGGCGCTGGCCGCACCGGGCTCTTCTTCGCCCTCGAGCACGAGGGGGTCAAGGCGGACGTCTACGTCCTGGCCAAGGGCCTGGCCTCCGGCTACCCCCTGAGCGCCCTTCTTTTCCGGGAGGAGCTCGCAAGCTGGCGCCCCGGGGCCCACGGCACCACCTTTGGCGGCCAGGCGGTGGCCGCCGCCGCCGCCCACGCCACCTTGGACCTCCTGGAGGCAGGCCTAATGGAAAACGCCAGGCAGGTGGGGGCCTACCTCCTCAGGGAGCTCAAGGCCATGCAGGGCCGCTTCCCCTTCCTGGGGGATGTGCGGGGGAGGGGGCTCATGATCGGCCTGGACTTCGGCACCCGAACGGAGGAGCGGCCCGACCTCAGGGACAAGGCGGTGGAGCTGGCCTTCCAGAAGGGGCTTCTCCTCCTCCCCGCCGGGCCTTCCGCCCTCCGCATCGCCCCGCCCCTCATCCTCACGGAACCGGAGGCGGCCGTGGGTCTGGAGATCCTCGAGGAGGTCTTCCAGGCGCTCTAGCGCCCTCCTGCCCCAGGGCAAGGAGCTTAGAAGACCCTCCTCCGGGATCATGCTGGAAGGGCTACAGGGCGCAATACCCAGCGAAGCGGTTCGCTTAAAAGCCAGGGGGGATGAAAACTGGGCCAGGGAGGTTCTCCCTGGCCCCAACCCTTCGGGTTCTATTTGGGTTCTCCGGGCCAGTCCCCCACCACCCCCGGCGCCGCCCACTCCATGGTGAGGAGCTCCTGAAGGGTGGCCTTTTTCCCCGCCGGGATTCGCACCACTCCCTTCCGGTCCTGGATGGGACCCGTGAAGGGGTCAAAGGTGGGCTTGGGGCTCTGCATGTCCTTAAGCAGGCTCATGATGCGGTCGTAGACGCTCACCTTCTTCCCGCCCACCGTCATCTCCGCCTTCTGCAACAGGGGCACGTGCTTGGGGTTTATGGGCACCCCGTAGTCCGCCCCCATCTCCACCGCCTTGTGCTGCAGGAGCCAGAAGTAATCCACATTCTGCAGGTTCTTGGCGGTGTAGACCCCCTCCTTCACCTTCTTGAGGAAGTCAATGTAGATCACCTCCCAGTGGACGATCTGGCCGGAGACCACGTGGTCGGGAGCGAACTTCAGCATGGGGGTGTAGTGGCCGAAGGAGTAGGCCCCCTTCTTGGCCGCCGTCTGGATCACCGTGGGGGTGTCCTCGGTGAAGGCGAAGACGTCCGCCCCCTGGGCCAGAAGGGCCTCCGTGGCCTCCCGGGCCTTGGCCGGGTCGTACCAGGCGTTGATCCAGCGCACCAGCACCTGGGCCTTGGGGTTCACCGCCCTAACCCCCAGGGTGAAGGCGTTGATGTGGCGCTTCACCTCAGGGATGGGGAAGGCGGCCACGTACCCCACCTTGCCCGTCTTGGAAAGGGCCCCGGCGGCCAGGCCGTTCAGGTAGTAGACCTGGTAGAAGTCCGCCATGTAGGTGGCCACGTTGGGAGCCCGCTTGACCCCGGTGGCGTGGGCAAAGATGACGTTCGGATACTTCTTCGCCCCCTCGAGGACCGCCTCCATGTACCCGAAGCTGGTGGCGAAGATCACCTGGCACCCCTCCTTCACAAACCGGTCGATGACCGGAAGGGCCTGGGCCTCGGGCACGCTTTCCACATACCGGGTTTCCAGCCAGGGAAGGGCGGCCTCCGCCTTCTTCCGCCCTTGATCGTGGGCGTAGGTCCAGCCCGCATCCCCGATGGGCCCCACGTAGATAAAGCAGGCCTTGCGCTTATCCCCTTGGGCCCATGCCAACCCCAACGCCAACAACAGCAAACCCAGAATCCTCCTCATCCTTCACCTCCCCCGGTCAAAGGGCTGGCCCAGGGCCTTGGGGGCCCGGGCGCGGCCCGAGAGGGCCAGGACCAGGATAACCAAAAGGTAGGGCATGGCGGCAAAGGCCTCCGACGGTATAGGTACACTGCCCTGCAAACGGAACTGCAGGAAGAACAGGAGGCCAAAAAAGTAAGCCCCCAGCACGGCCCTTAAAGGCTGCCAGCCCGCCAGGATCACCAGGGCGATGGCCACCCAGCCCAGCCCCGAGGTCATGCCGTCCGTCCAGGAGGGGCGGTAGGCCAGGGAAAGGTAGGCCCCAGCCAGGCCGATCATCCCGCCCCCCAGGGCCAAGGCCAGGTACCGCACCCCATCCACGCTCACCCCGAAGAGGTCCGCCGCCTTGGGGTTCTCCCCCACGCTCCTCAGGTAAAGGCCATAGCGGGTGCGGGAAAGGAGGAGGTGGAGGCCCAGGGCCAGGATCAAAGCCAGCCCGGCCAACACCCCTTCCGGCAGGGGGTCGGGCAAGGGGGTTCCCTCGTACCGCTTCCCCAACAGCCCCGAGGCCCCAAGGCCCAAGGCGGCCAGGGCGAGCCCCGCCACGAACTGGTTGGCCCGGAGAAACACGGCGAAGACGCCCAGGAAAAGGCCCAGCAAGGAGCCCACCCCAACCCCGAAAAGAACCCCCCAAACCGGCCCGGCCTCGAGGGCCGCGGCAAAGGCAGCCAGGGCGGAAAGCGCCATCATGCCCTCCACCCCCAGGCTCACCACCCCTCCCCGCTCGGAAAGAAGGGCCCCCAGGGAGGCCAAGAGTATGGGCGTCCCGAAAAGTACCGCGCGCACCAGAGCCTCTTCCATCAGCGCCTCCAGACCAAGCGGCGTTGGCTCAAGGCCTCGGCCCCGATGAGGCTGAGGAGCAAAAGCCCCGCCACCACGTCCACCACCCGAAAGGGCATGGAAAGGGCCAGCTTCAAGGCATCCCCCCCGGCCAGGATGAGGCCGAGAAGGGGGGCGGTAAGGAGCGCCCAAAGGGGCCTTCCCCGGGCCAGCCAGGCCACCAGGATGGCGGTGAAGCCGTACCCCAGGGAGATCTGGGCGGGCTCCAAAAGCCTCAGGTGGATGCCCGCCACCTCCCCCACCCCCGCCAGGCCCGCAAGGAAACCGGAAAGAAGCGCCGCCAGGAGGATCAGCCTGCCCCCCTTAAGGCCCAGGTACCGGGCAGCCTCCGGGTTTTCCCCCAGGATGCGCCATTCAAAGCCCAAGGGGGTGCGGAAGAGCAGGAGCTGAAGCCCCAAGGCCGCCGCAATCCCAAGAAGCAGGGTGGGCCAGTGCACCAGGGTATCCCCCAGGCGGGGAAGCTGGGCCTCCGGGGGAAACCGGTCCGTGTAGAGGAAGCCAAAGACCATCTGCCCCTTCCAGGGTCCCGCCACCAGGTAGACCACCAGGTAGTAGACCAGGTAGTTCTGCATGAGGGTGGTTAGGATCTCGTTGGCCCCAAAGCGCACCCGAAGCCAGGCGGCAAGCCCACTCCAAACCGCCCCCAGACCGCCCCCCAAAAGGAACATGAGGGGCAGGGTCCAGGGTCCGGGAGGCAGGAAAAGGGCCACGTAGGCTCCTCCCACCGCCCCCATGAGAAGCTGCCCCTCAGCCCCGATGTTGAAAAACCCTACCCTAAAGGCCAGGGCCAAGCCTGCCCCGATGAGGAGGAGGGGGATGGTGCGCCGCCCCACCTCGGCCAGGCCCAAGGAATCCCCCAGGGGGGAGAGGAGAAGCCCGAAGGCCTTTAGCGGGGATACCCCATAGAGGAGGAAGAGAAGGCCTAAAAGCAACAAGGCCAGGGCCACGAACAGGCTATAGGCCAAGAACACCTTCCAGGGGCTTGGGCTAGGATCCAGCTCCCACCTCATACCCGCCCCTCCGTCATCATCCGCCCCAGCCGCTCCCGGTCCGCCTCCTCCCGGAGAACGGGCCCCACGAAGCGCCCGTGGTACAGGGCCGCCACCCTATGGGAGAGGGCCAGGATCTCGTCCAGGTCCTCGCTGACCAAAAGCACGGCCGCACCGCCTTGCACAAGCTCCAGGATACGCCCGTGAACCTCCTCGGTGGCCCCCACATCCAGCCCGTAGGTGGGGTGCATGGCCAAGAGAAGGCGAGGCCCCCCCCAAAGCTCCCGGGCCAGGATCACCTTCTGCACGTTTCCTCCCGAGAGGAACCGCACCGGGGTGCGGGGGGAGGGGGTGCGGATGCCGTAGCGCTGGATCAAGCCCTCCGCCTCCTTTTCCATGGCCCGGTAATCCAGCAAGCCCCAGCGAACAAAGCGAGGGTAGGTTCTAAGGGCCAGGTTTTCGGCCACGCTCATGCCCCCCACCACCCCCATGCTCCGCTCCTCGGGAATATGGGCCACCCCCTGGCGGAAGAGGCCCATGGGGTCCCGGGGCCAGGGCTTGCCCAGGAACCGCACCCGGCCCTGGTGGGGCCTGAGACCCGCCAGGGCCTGCACAAGTTCCGCCTGCCCGCTTCCCGCCACCCCCGCAATCCCCAGCACCTCCCCTGCCCGCAAGGTGAAGGAAACCCCCTGGACGGGAAAACCGTGCCGGGGCACCAGAAGGTCCTCCACCTCGAGGACCACTTCCTCCCGGGGCGGGGGCACCTTGGGGGGCGGGGCCAGGCTCCGGCCCACCATGAGGCGCACCAGGAGGTCCTTGTCCGCCTCCTGGCGCCAAACCTCCCCCACCTTCTCCCCGGCCCTAAGCACCGCAATCCGTTCGGCGATGGCCAGGACCTCCTCCAGCTTGTGGCTGATGAAGATCACCGCCAGGCCCAAGGCCTTGAGGCGCCGGATCTCCTGGAAGAGCCCCTCCACCTCCTTGGGGGTAAGGACGCTGGTGGGCTCGTCCAGGACGAGCACCCGGGGGCGGTTAAGGAGGGCGCGAAGGAGCTCCACCCTTTGCTTCTCCCCTGCGGAAAGACGGGCCACGGGCGCCTCGAGGTCCACGCCCAAAGGATGCCCCTCCAAAAGCGCCTCAAGCCGCCGCACCAGCGCCCGGCGGGAAAAAGCCAGGGGCAGGTCCAGGCCCAAAGCCAGGTTCTCGGCCACGGTGTGGGCCTCAATGAGCTCAGGATGCTGGGGCACCAAGGCGATGCCCAGCCGCTGGGCGGCCTTGGGGGAGGGGATCCGCACCTCTTTGCCCTCCAGCAAAATCCTCCCCTCATCCGGGGCATAAAGGCCGTAGAGGATGCTCACCAAGGTGGTCTTCCCCGCCCCGTTTTCCCCCAGAAGGGCCAGGACCTCCCCCCGGGCCACCTCGAGGGTGATCCGGCGGTTGGCCACCACGGAACCAAAGCGCTTGGTGATGTTCTCCAGTTTCAGCATGGACCGGGCCACAAGGGCCGGCCTTGAGGATACCACGCCTGAGACCCCTTCCCGGCCCCCTCGGCAAGGGGAACCGCCGGCAAAAGCAGTACCCCAACCGTACCAAAGACCCCCCGGCCATGCTACCGGGGGGTAAAGCATTGCGTCCTGGAACTGGCGGGCCCGGAGGGATTCGAACCCCCGACCTACCGCTTAGAAGGCGGCTGCTCTGTCCCCTGAGCTACGGGCCCATAAGCGAAGCCGGGGTGAAACTTCACCCCGGCCATCTGGAGCGGGAGACGGGACTCGAACCCGCGACCCTCGGCTTGGAAGGCCGATGCTCTACCAACTGAGCTACTCCCGCGTGGTCGGGGCGGCCCGATTTGAACGGGCGACCCCCTGCTCCCAAAGCAGGTGCGCTACCGGCCTGCGCTACGCCCCGGGGCCTAAGGCCACCCCAGAGGCCACGATAACACTTGACCTCAAGAGGGTCAAGGCGTGCTACAATGGCCCCATGCGCTTAGGTCCGGTGGAAATCCTCCTCATCCTTCTCGTCATCCTCCTCCTCTTCGGCGCCAAGAAGCTTCCCGAGCTGGCCCGGGGCATTGGCCAGTCGGCCAAGGAGTTCAAAAAGGGCCTCCAGGAAGGCGAGGAGAAGAAGGAAGAGCCTAAGGCCTGAGGACTCCCTCGGGCACCGGCATACCGCCTGGGGCGTAGAGGCGGTAGCCTGTTGGACGCACGTAGGCCGCCAGGGCTAGGCCGTAGCGCTGGGCTAGGCTCACCGCAGGGGCAGTTGCCCCCGTGCGGCTTGCCAGGAGCACCGCTCCCATGCCAATGGCCTTACCCGCCATCTCCTGGCTTACCCTGCCGGTTACTGCCAAGAGCACGGGAGGCCTCACGCCCTCCAGGAGCATGTACCCTGCCAGGCGGTCCACGGCGTTGTGGCGGCCGATATCCTCGTTGAGGTAGAGAAGCCGTCCGGAAAGGTCAAAGAGGGCCGCTCCATGTATGCCTCGGGTCCGGGCGTAGCGCACCGCATGCTGGCGCAGCTGGGCCATGAGCTCCAGGGGCAGTTCGGGATCCAGGGGTACCTTCGGCAAGGGGGAAAGCCTGGGTTCACCGTAGCGTAGCCCCGCAGCGCAACCGCTATCCCGCACCCCCACCCCCTTCTCGGGATCCCCGGGTAGGTCCACGGCCACCACCCCTTCGCCCACCAGCCACCGCACCCCCTCGAGGCCCGAAAGCACCCCGCTCAGGAAGAGATGGCCTAGGGCGAGGTAGACCTCATCCCCAGGGGTATAGCTGAAGGAAGCCCAGGGCTTGCCGTTCACCAAGAGGAGGAATCGCTCCTCTTCCGGCAAGGAATAGGCCTCCTCCTGAAAGCGGCCCCCTTCAAACCTCCACATCCTCTTCCTCCGCCAGGGCGTACCAAGCAGCCCGGGCCCTAAGGACAGGTAGATCCAGCTCCGCTTTCAGCCTCAGGTCCTGAACCACAAAGCGCTCCCCGCAGGAACGGCACACATAAACCCGGTAAGGACCCTCCTCATAGTACACCAGGTGGTCCGCTCGAGCCTCTCCGCAGTAAGGGCAGGCTAAGCGCAAGGCCCGGAAGCTCGTATCGCAAAAGGCGCAGACGTGAAAGCGACGCCCTTCCGCATCGAGGTATCCCACATCTGGAAAACCTCCACACGCAGGGCAACGCTCCGCCCAATCCTTTCCCGGGAGGCCACCATCCCCCTCTTCCGGCCAGGAGATAAGCCGCAAGGCTTGGTGAAGCCAAAAAGCATAAGCTGGATCCTCCGGAACCTCACCCCTTCGCAAGCGCTCCGCATCCTGCAAGAGTTCGTCTTGGGTAGGAAGCCGCACGCCGGAAAGTAGACCCGGGGCCACCTGCTCCACCGCCTGCTGCACATCCAACAGAGCTTCTTTTAAAGCTTCCGGCCAGGGTTCGCGGCGCCTCGCAAGCTGGCTCAACCTACGGTGCACCGCCTCCAGGGTTTCCACGGGCTTACCTCCTACAGGGTAAAGGATACCCCCGCCCCTAAAGGGGCGGGGGCTTTAAGGTTACACTTGGCCTGCCATCACCACGAAGTAGCGGAGCAGGAAAGCCCCTACCAGGGTGAGAAGGGCCGCCAGGGCCACGTTCCTCCGCTCCAAGAAGAGGGGCAGAACCCACCCTACTACCACAAACCCCCAAAAGGCCCAAGCCAGAGGACCTACCAGGAGGGCCAAAACGCCAGGAGTCGCAGCCGGATACGTCCAGATGAGGTGCAAGGCCAAGACTGCCCCTTCCACGAGGGCGGAGGCAATGACCAAACGGCTCAGCTTTTCATGGGGATACCAAAGCTGCAAGAGCGCCCCTCCCGCCGTGGCGGCCGAGGCTAAGAAGAGCCAGGGGAGCAGGGGGGAGGCGTTCCAGAAGGGCTTGGCGGTTTGCATCAGGAGCACCGCAGTGTACCCCACCACCAAGGCCACCAGCACCGCCACTCCCTGCTGCACTCCCCTAGAGGTGGGCTTAAGGTAGACCCACAAAAGCCCAGCCCCAGCCAAGACCAAGAACCAACTGCCCAGCCACATGACCGAGGCCGGGTGAAAGCCGTTCAAAAGAAGGTTGAGAAACCGCAAAGGTTGGCCTAGATCTATGACCAGCAAGCCAGCGCCCACCGCCACCCCCAGGAACGCCCACAGGGCGCTACGACGCACCAAGCCCTGGTCCTTTCCGTAGAAGAGGACGCTGAGCAGGTAAGCCCCCCCTGTGGTTCCCGCTAGGAAGAAGTAAAGGGCAATCCAAAGACCCCAGTGCTCCTCGCCCATAGGGTTAGGAAGGTTTATGGTGATCATTGACCGCCTCCTTTGAGGGCTTCGCGCCGCTCCACGATAAACTTAAGCCCCGCCCCCAGGGCCGCAGCGGCGATGCCAGCAGAAAGCCAGCCCGTAGCCGCCCGCTTCTCCGCCTCCCGGACCGCCTTAGGTAAGTCGTACTGGCTCGGGTGCTCGGTGAGCACATAGAGGACGTGGGTGCCTCCAAGCTCCGCTAGCCCGTAAACATTGGCCCTGGCATAACCCCGCTCCTTGAGCACCCGCACCCTTTCTTCCGCCATAGCCCGGATCTCCTGGTACGTCCCAAAGGTCAGAGCATCGGTGGGGCAGGCCTTGACGCAGGCCGGCTGGTCGCCATTGGAGATGCGGTCGTAGCACATGGTGCACTTGTGGACCACCCCTCGAGCCTCGTCAAAGTGGACCGCCTCATAGGGGCAGGCCTGAACGCAGGAGCGACAGCCGATGCAGGTCTTCTCGTCCACCGTGACCACCCCACCTTCCCGGTGGGCCATGGCCCCGGTGGGGCAGCTCGCCACGCAAGGGGCGTGGGTGCAGTGCATGCAAGACCCGCGGATGAAGTCAAAATAGGGGTCGCCATCCGGCCTCAAGCCCTCGTAGTAGCGCATGGAGATCCAGGTATGGGCCGTAAGCCTGGGGGGGTTGGCGTAGCTTCCCCGGTTCTCCGTTTTTTCCGCCTCGAGGTCATTCCACTGCTTGCAGGCCACCTGGCAGGCCTTGCAGCCGATACAGCGGCTGGCGTCAAACAAAATGGCATAGTCCTTCGGATTAGGCATCCCCCACCTCCTAGATCTTCTCGATCCTCACCAGGAAGGCTTTGGTCTCCTGGATAAAGCTGTTGGGGTCCAGGGCCTGGGGCGTGAGCTGGTTGGCGGAGTCGCCGGGGTTCCCGCCCTGGTAACCCCAGTGGATCACGATGCCCACCTGGTGCAGGGTCTTGTCCCCCACCTTCACCGGCTGGACCCTGGGGGTGACCAGGGCCACCGCCTTCATCTCGCCGCGGGCACTTTTGATGCGCACCCATTCCCCGTTCTTGACCCCCAGGCTCTTGGCCAGCTCCACGTCCATCTCCACAAAGGGGTCAGGCTGGATCTCCAAAAGCCAGGGGACGTTGCGGCTCATCATCCCCGTGTGCCAGTGCTCGGTGAGGCGGTAGGTGGTGGCCACGATGGGGTACTCCTCGGGGGTGCCGTAGACGTCCAGGTCGCCCACCCAGACCTTGCACACCGGGTTCTTGTCCTGGCCGGAGATCAGGTTAGCCAAGGCGCTTTCCCAAGGCTCATAGTGTTCGGGGAAGGGGCCGTCCTTAAGCTGGGCAGCGAAGAGCCTCCCCACCCCCTCGGGAAGCATGATGAAGGGAAGGGCTTTATCGGGCGGGGCTACGCCGTCGGGCACATCCCCTTCCCACTTCTCCTCCTTGGGATTCCAACGCACCAGCCACTTGGCAGGGTTTCTGGGCTGGCCCTTAAGGTCGGTGGAAGCCCGATTATAGAGGATTCGCCGGTTGGCGGGCCAGGCGTAGGCCCAGTTCTGGAAGAGCCCCAGGCCCAGGGGATGGGTATCCCTGGGATCGCGCCGGGCCATCTTATTCCCCTCCTCGGTGAAGGCTCCACAGTAAAGCCAGTTGCCGCAGGCGGTGGTGCCGTCGTCCCGGAGGTCGGCGAACTTGGCCATGAGCTTACCGGTGGTGAGGTCGTAGCCGTTGTACTCCTTGGCCACCTCCTCCGCCATATGCTCGGAGTGCTCCCACCAGGAGAGGTTCAGGATGGCTTCCTTGTTGGGCCCACCCTCCTCCGCATAGAGCTTCTTCAGGCGCTGTACCAGCTCGGTGAGGATCCAGAGTTCTTCCTTGGCTTCACCCGGAGGATCCAGAGCCTTGTCGTACCACTGGGCCCAGCGGCCGGTATTGGTGATGCTCCCGGACTTCTCCGCCCACACCGCCGAGGGCAGAAGGAAGACCTCGGTCTGGATCTCCTTGGGATTAACCCCGGGCCGCTTCCAGTGGGCAGCGGTTTCGGTTTCCATGGGGTCCACCACCACCAGCCACTTCAAGCTGTCCAGCGCCTTGCGGGCCAGGTTGGCGTTGGCCGCCGAGTTGGCCGGGTTCTGACCAATGGCGATGAGCCCTTCGATCCGCCCGGCCAACATGGCGTGGAAAATGGCGTAGTGGGAATAATCGGCGCTCTTATCCGGAATCCCTCCCTTGTGAGGCGAAAGCTTGGGCAGGTAACCGTAGGCTTCCTTGGGATCCACCTCGGGCCACCAGGCCTTGAGCAGGCTGATGAAGTACTTGGGATAGTTCTGCCACCAGTTGGCGGAAGGCGCGTAGTTGGCCTTGGGTACCCTGGAAGCAATCCACTCCTCCAGGGTGGGCTTGTCCCCGGTAGGCAGGCCCAGGTATCCGGGGAGATCGTGGTAAAGAAGGGCGAAATCCGTGCTGCCCTGCACGTTGGAGTGGCCCCGGAGGGCATTCACTCCACCCCCGGGCAGGCCGATGTTGCCCAGAAGAAGCTGCACAATGGCGTAGGTGCGGATGTGCTGGGTACCATAGGTGTGCTGGGTGGCCCCCATGGCGTAGGTGATGGTCCCGGCCCGGTCCGGGCGGCCCGTGGAGGAGTAAAGGTCGTAAATGGCCAAGAGCTTCTCCACGGGGATCCCGGTGATCTTGGATACCACCTCGGGGGTGTAGCGCTCGTACTGCTTCCTCAAAAGCTGGAAGACGCAGTGGGGATCCTGCAGGGTGGGGTCGGTCCTGACCTGGCCGTTCTCGTCCACCTGGTAAGCCCAGGTGCTGGTGTCGTAGGTGCGCTTCTCCGGATCGTACCCAGAGAAGAGCCCATCCAGTTCGGTGGCGGTTTTGAACTCGGGGTTCACCAGGAAGGAGGCGTTGGTGTAGTGCTTGACATAGAACTCGTCGTAGCGCTTGTTTTCCAGGATATAGCGGATCATGCCGCCCATGAAGGCGATGTCCGTGCCCGGGCGGATCTGGGCGAAGATATCGGCCTTGGAGGCCGTGCGGTTGAAACGGGGGTCCACCACGATGAGCTTGGCCCCCCGCTCCTTGGCCTCGAGGATCCAGCGGAAGGTGAGAGGGTGCTGTTCTGCTGGGTTCCCACCCTGCACCAAGATCACATCGGCATTCTTGAAGTCAATGGGGTGGTTGGTCATGGCCCCGCGGCCAAAGCTGGTGCCCAAAGCGGGAACCGTGGAGGAATGGCAGATGCGGGCCTGGTGCTCAATGTAGACGATGCCCAGGGCCCGGAAGAGCTTGCTCATGGCGTAGGCCTCCTCGTTGGAGCCCACGCTGGTGCCCAAAGTGGCGATGGACTCGGTACGCCGCACCACCTGGCCTTGGTCGTCCACCTCCACCCAGCCCCGGTCCCGGGTGTCCTTGATCAAGCGGGCGATCCTGCCCAGGGCCCATTCCCAGTCCTTCTCCTCCCAGCGGTCCGAGCCCGGGGCACGGTAGAGGACCTTGGTGACCCGGTATGGGCTTTGCACAAACCCCCGGGCCGCCTGGCCTTTGGAGCAAAGGGCCCCTTGGTTGATGGGGTGGTCGGGGTCGCCCTCGAGGTTTACTAACCTCCCCCCCTGCACCGCTGCGATCATCCCGCAACCCGTGGCGCAGTAGGGGCAGATAAGAGGTTTTTCCCCGATGGGCTTGCGCAACACAGGCCGGGCACCTTGGGCCATCCCCCGTTCGAGGAAAAGGGCCCCTCCCGTGACCGCGCCCGCCAAGCCGATAAACTTGCGGCGGGTGAGCATTTCTTCACCTCCTTCTCACCCCTTATACCCCCGCCCCGTTAGGCTGTCCAGGGGCAAAAGTCCTTAAAGGGCACCCCGTCCGGGATGCCCTTTAAGTGATTTCATTCACTACCAGGTTGGCAATACCCCCTAAAGGCGCTTAAGCACCTCCTCCGCCTCCCTGTAGCCGGGTTTCAGCTTCAAAGCCTCCTGGCACTGGTAGCGGGCACCTTCCTTGTCCCCCAGCTTCTCGTTGGCCAAGCAGAGCTGGTATCGGTACTCGGCCCGCTTGGGCTCGAGGCGCACCGCCACCGTAAGACGGCTTTTGGCCTTCTGGGCATCCCCCAGGGCCAAGTAGATCTGACCCAGGTAGTAGTAGGCCACCGGGAAGCGCAAGGGAGCCAGGGCCACCGCATTCTCCAGGGCCACCCCTGCCTCCTTATGGCGGCCCAAGACGAAATAGGCCTGGCCCAGGGTGTACCAGCCCTCGGCGTCCAAGGGCTTGAGGCGGTGGCCTTCCTCCAAAACCCTCGCCGCCTCCTCCGCCCGGCCCTTCACCAGGAGGGCCGAGGCATAGCGAACCCTTAGATTCCCATCCTGGGGTGAAAGCTGGACCGCTTTGCCGTACTGCTCCAGGGCCTCATCCAAGCGGCCTGCTGCCAGATAAAGCTCAGCCAAAGCCGCCCTCACCTCTGCGGAATCCTGCAGGCTAAGGGCCTTCTTAAAGGCCTCCTCCGCCTTGTCCGCCTGGCCCAGGAAGGCGTAGACCAAACCCCTTTGGGCGTACAGGGGAGCGTAACGGGGGTTCACCCGCTCGGCATCGCGCAACACGGTAAGGGCCTGCTCCAGGTAGGTCTTACCTTTCTCCCGATCCTCCGAGGCGCGAAAGAGGGCCACGTAGGCCTCGGAGAGGACCATGTACCCCCCGATGTACCGGGGGTTCCTGGCCACCAGCCCCTTGGCGTTCTCCAAGGCGGGGTTAAGCAGCCCCACTTTGAGCTGGGCCCGGGCCAGCCAGTAGACGACATCCGGGTCCTGGGGCTTCTCCTTCAAGGCCCGCTCAAAGAGCTCCAAGGCCGCCTCGTACCGGCCCAGGGCGTAAAGCTGCACCCCAAGCCGGAACGCATCCTGCTTCTCCACCTGGTTGGACGGGGGTGGGGGGGTCTGGGCTAGACTAGGTACAGTCAGTAAACCCAAAGCCAAAAGGATCCAGCGCATCTTTCCCTCCTAGAGCACAAACCGCGTCAGGTCCGGGGAAGCGAAAACCGCCTCCAGCCTTTGCTCCACGTAGGCCCGGGTGATCTCCACCCGGCCCAGGTCCGTCTGGAAGCTGACCTCCTCCAGCACCCGCTCCAAGACCGTGGCCAGCCTCCTGGCTCCGATGTCCTCGAGCTCCTGATTGGCCCGGTAGGCCGCCTCGGCAATGGCCCTTAGGGCGTCCTCGTGAAAGACGAGTTCCGTGCCGTCTGCCCTCAAAAGCTCCGTGTACTGGCGGATCAGGGAGTTTTCCGGCTCCTTCAGGATGCGGTAAAACTCCTCCGGGCCCAAGGGAGAAAGCTCCACGCGGATGGGGAACCGGCCCTGGAGCTCGGGGATCAGGTCCGAGGGCTTGGCCACATGGAACGCTCCCGCAGCGATGAAGAGCACATGCTCTGTGGAGACCGGACCGATGCGGGTGGAAACCACCGTGCCCTCCACGATGGGCAGGAGGTCCCGCTGGACCCCCTCGCCAGATACATCCGGCCCCACCGTACCCTCCCGGCGGGCCACCTTGTCGATCTCGTCGATGAAGACGATTCCGTCCTCCTGGGCCCGCCTCCTGGCCTCCTCCTTCAACTCCTCCTTGTCGATGAGGCGCTCGGCGTGCTGGTTTTTGAGGACCTCCCGGGCTTCCTTCACCGTCATGCGCTTGCGCACCGGCCGCTTGGGAAGAAGGCCCTTGAGCATCTCCCCCATGCCGCCAAAGCCCTCACCCCCAAGGACGCCCATGAAGGGCAGGCTCATCTCCTCCTCCACCTGGACCTCCACCGAGAGGCTATCCAGCCGCCCCGCACGCACCTCGGCCACGGAGGCGCGCAGAAGGGTGGCCAGCTCCTCCTCGGCCAAGGCCAGGGCTTTTTCCTCCACCTTCTTCTTCATCTCCTCCATCACCAGCTGGTAGCTGGCCTCCGCCAGGTCCCGCACGATGGCGTCCACATCCCGGCCCACATAGCCTACCTCGGTGAACTTGGTGGCCTCCACCTTGACAAAAGGAGCCCCCGCCAGGCGGGCCAGGCGGCGGGCGATCTCCGTCTTGCCCACCCCCGTGGGCCCGATCATGAGGATGTTCTTGGGGGTCACCTCCCGGGCCACCTCGGGCGGAAGTTTCTTCCGGCGGTACCGGTTTCTTAAGGCCACGGCCACCGCCCGCTTGGCCGCCTCCTGTCCCACGATGTGCTTGGAAAGCTCCCGGACGATCTCCGCAGGTGTGAGGTTCATGCTTCCCCCAGGGTGAGGACCGTCACCTGGCCCGAGGTGTAAAGATCCACCTCAGCCGCAATCCTAAGGGCCTCCTCGGCGATCTCCCGAGCGGAAAGGCTGGAGTGCCGGTAGAGGGCCTTGGCCGCCGCCAAGGCGTAGGGACCCCCAGACCCCACCGCCAAAAGGGGTTCTTCCGGGGTGATGACCTCACCGCTCCCGGAGAGGAGCACCATCCCCTCCCGGTCGGCGGCGATGATCATGGCCTGGAGGTGGCGCAACACCCGGTCGGTGCGCCAGAGCTTGGCGGTTTCCACCGCCCCCTTGAGCAGGTTGCCCTTGGCCTCCTTGAGCTTCTCCTCAAAGCGCTCCAGGAGGCTTAAGGCATCCGCCACCCCACCGGCAAAACCCACCAGGATGCCCTCCCCCACCTCGAGGCGCCTCACCTTCACCGCCCCCCGTTTGAGAACGGTCTGGCCGAAGGTAACCTGGCCATCCCCGGCCAAGGCGGTGACCCCATCCTTGCGCACGGCCAAGATGGTAGTGCCATGGATCTCCACGAGAGGCACCTTACCCCTAGGGGATGAGAAGGGCGTTAGGCGAGGGTTATGAGGGGAAGGATGCCAGCCCCCTCAGGCGAGCCCAGGCCTCCTCCCGTTCGAAAAGAGGAATACCCTCCTTCAAAGCCGCATGAACCAGGCCATGCCCCTCCGAAAGACCCTTTACCGCTTCCTCCCAGGTGTAGGGAAAGACCTCCACCCCCCGGATCCCCTCCGGCCGGTAGAGGACCAGGCGCTCGGGGAAAGGCAGGGGGGAGCTTTCCAAAAGGACAAAGAGGTCCGCGTCGCTCATGGCCGTGGCCTCCCCCCGGGCTAAGGAGCCGAAGAGGACCACCGCCAGGACCTCCGGCCGCTCAGCCAACCTGGCTGTCGCCTGTTCCAACTCCGCACGGCGGGCCTGCGGATCAAAGGTGAAAATCCGCATCACAACACCTCCTCCACAAACCTGAGAACCTTCTCTGCCAAGCGGATGGCCTCCTCCGCCTCCCCACGGGTATAGGCCCTGGCGGCGGGTCCTGCGGGGTGGGCGTCGGGATACCGGGTGGGGATGTAATACTTGTCCAAAACCTTGGCCGCCTCCAAGAGCTCTTCCGGCACCTCTATCTCCCCCGGCAACCCGGCCAGGAGATCCTGAATAGAGTGTCCCCAAGCCACTTGGCCTCGGGCGAGATGGAGCCCTTTCAGCGCTGCTTCCGCAGCCTGCTGGGAAGCAAAGCAAGCCCAGGCGTAGTCCTCGAGGCCCAGGCTTCCTATGGCATGGCGCAGGTTGTACCTGGCTTGCTCCACCCAGTCCCTCGCCCGGTTCACGCCCCCATGCTAATCCCTTGCCACCCTCCGCCACAAATCCCTAACTCCCTCTGGCCCTAAACTGGAGGGGTGAAGGCCAAGACCCTCGGCGAACTCCGGCGCACCTATCCCTTGGGTAAGCTTAAGCGCACCGTCAAGGACGAGGCCCGGGAAAACCTTAAGGAAAAGCTCCGCAAAGGAGAGCGGCTTTTCCCGGGCATCCACGGGTACGAGGACACCGTCATCCCCGCCTTGGTCCAGGCTATCCTGGCCAAGCAAAACTTCATCCTCCTGGGCACCCGGGGCCAGGCCAAAAGCCGCATCCTTCGCAGCTTGGTTAACCTTCTGGACGAGGAGATCCCCGCCCTGGCCACCGAGCTTAGGGACAACCCCCTAAGACCCATCTCGCCGGAAGGGAAACGGCTTCTGGAGGAGGCCAAAGACGAGGCTCCCATCGTCTGGATAACCCGGGAGGAGCGCTATGTGGAGAAACTGGCCACCCCCGACACCACCGTGGCCGACCTCCTGGGGGACATGGACCCCATTAAGGCAGCCCGCAAGGGAACGGGGATGGCGGACCTGGAAAGCATCCACTTTGGCCTTCTGCCCCGGGCCAACCGGGGGATCTTTGCGGTGAACGAGCTGGCCGACCTAGCCCCCAAGGTGCAGGTGGCCTTGTTCAACATCCTCGAGGAAGGAGACGTGCAGATAAGGGGCTACCCCATCCGACTTCCCCTGGATGTCTGGCTGGTGTTCACCGCCAATCCCCAGGACTACACGGCCAGGGGACGGATCGTTACCCCCCTCAAAGACCGCATCGGCAGCGAGATCCGCACCCATTACCCCAAAACCCTCGAGGAGGGCCTTAGGATCAGTGCCCAGGAGGCCTACGTGCCGGAAGAGGTGGTACTCCCCGAGTGGATCCGCCTTTCCGTGGAAGCGGTGGCCTTCGCCGCCCGGGAGGACCGCCGGGTGGACCAGACGGCCGGCGTTTCCCAGCGCCTTTCCATAAGCCTTCTGGAGGTGGTGGCCGCCAGCGCCGAAAGGCGGGCTCTTATTCAGGGCACCAGGCCTGTGGCCCGCCCCCTGGATCTCTATGCGGGGCTTCCCGCCATCACCGGCAAGCTGGAGCTGGAGTACGAGGGGGAGCTCCAAGGGGCGGAAAAGGTGGCCCGGGACCTGGTGCAAAGGGCCTTTGGCATGGTCCTCCCCCGCTACCGCCCGCGGACCGACACCATCGTGGCCTACTTTGAAGAGGGAAACCTCCTCACCCTGCCCGAGGGAAGCGTGGAGGAAGCCCTAAACGCCATGGAGGAGGTGCCGGGCCTCCTGGAGGCGGCAAGGAGCCTGGCGGAAAGCCAGGAGTCTGAGGTGCTCCTTTCGGCGGCGGAGTTCGTCCTGGAGGGGCTCGTGGGGAGGAGGAAGCTCGCCCGGGGAGAAATGAGCTACCAGGCAGCGGAGAGGACGCGGAGCTATGGCAACTAGCCTGGAGCGGGACAAGGAGGCGGTGCTCCAAGCCCTGGCACCCTACCTTCAGGGGCGAGGGGTAAAGCTTATCCTCTACGGCTCCCATGCCCGGCAAGAGGCGGGGCGGGGTTCGGACCTGGACCTGGCCCTCCTCGGGCCCAAGCCTCTTGGGGAGCTTCTTCCCCTTCTCAGGGAGGCCCTCGAGGAGGCCCCCGTGCTAAGGCGGGTGGACCTGGTGGACCTAGGGGAGGTGGACCCCGCCTTCCGGGAAAGGGTCCTGCGGGAGGGGGTGGTATGGGCCGAGTTTTAGAACGCCTTGAGGTAGCCAGACGGGCTCTCAGGACGCTGGAGGAGGTGGCCTACCTGGAGGAGCCGAGCCCCCTAGAGCGGGATGCCGCCATCCAGCGGTTTGAGTACACCTATGAGGCCTTCTGGAAGGCACTCCAAGCCTTCTTGCGGGAAAGGGAGGGTCTGGAGGTGGCAAGCCCCAAGCGGGCCTTCCGCCTGGCCCACGAAACCGGCCTTATGGCGGAGGAAGAAGCCCGTCTCGCCCTGGCCATGGCCGATGACCGCAACTTAACGGTGCACACCTACAACGAGGCCTTGGCCCAAGCCATCTTCCGTAGGCTAAGAAGCTATGCGGAGCTTATGGGCCGGGTGCTGAGGAGGATGGATGAAGGCCATTCGCTATAGCCGCTACGAGGGAAGCCTCGAGGACCTCTCCCCCGAGGAGATCCTGAGCCTCCTCGAGGACTTCCTCCTGGACTCCGGGTTTTCCGATCCCTTCCAGCGCTACGACCCTGACCCCGAGCGCCAGCCCACCCTGGAGGATCTCTACGATGCGCTCCTCGAGGCCCTCCTCAAAAACGAGCTGGTACCGGAGGACTGGCTTAGGGAAGCCCGCTTCGCCGACCGCAAGGAGGAAACCCGGCTCCATCAGGCCATTACCCGCCTGATGGAAAAGCTCCGTGAAGCCGGGTATATCCGCCTTCCCGGAGAGGATCCCACCAACCCCGCCCGAAGCGGGTACAAGGGCGAGGCAGGTGAGGCCCGCTTTGAGCTCACGGAAAAGGCCTCGGATTTCCTGGGCCTTAAAAGCCTCCGGGAGCTCCTGGGGGCTCTGGGCCGAAACGCTCCTGGGCTCCACCCCACCCCCCACCACGCCCCAGGGGTGGAGAAGACAGGGGAAACCAAGGAGTGGGAGTGGGGAGACCCCTTGGAGCTCAACGTGCCCGAAACCCTCAAAAAGGCTATGGCCAAGGGACTTACGGAACTCTCCCACGGGGACCTGGTCATCGACCTCTCCGAGTACACAGCCAGCATGAGCACCGTGGTCCTCTTAGACTGCTCCCACTCCATGATCCTCTACGGGGAGGACCGCTTCACCCCTGCCAAGAAGGTGGCCCTGGCCTTGGCCCATCTGATCCGCACCCAGTACCCCGGGGACCGTGTGCGCTTCGTCCTCTTCCACGACACCGCCGAGGAGATCCCCCTTTCCCGGCTCCCCCTGGCCCAGGTGGGCCCTTACCACACCAACACCAAGGCGGGGCTGGAGCTGGCCAGGACCCTCTTGAAAAAGATGGGCGGGGAGATGCGGCAGATCATCCTCATCACCGACGGCAAGCCCTCGGCCATCACTCTTCCCAGCGGGGAGATCTACAAAAACGCCTGGGGCCTCGATCCCCTGATCCTGGCGGAAACCCTAAAAGAAGCCACCCTGGCCCGTAAGGAAGGCATCCCCATCCACACCTTCATGCTGGCCCGGGAACCGGAACTCCTGGCCTTCGTGAAGAAGCTTTCCCAGATTACCCGGGGCAAGGCCTACCTCACCCACCCTGGCAACATCGGCCGGTACCTGCTCCTGGACTTCCTGAACAAGAAGGTCCAAAGGAACTGAGCCATGAAGCCCCTCAAGCGCCAGGGAGCCTCTCACCGGAAGGGGAACGGGAAAACCCTCTGGGTTTTCCGCTTGAGCCTTCTTCTGGAAAGGCTCCGTCCTCGTGTTTACCTAAAACCCCCTCCCGCCCTGGTGCAGGAGCTTAAGCAGGTGCGCCAACCCCTCCGCCTGGACCTCCCCTACTACGCCGCCCATTCAGGCCAGGAGTACGTGTTGATTCCCTGGGATGCCTACATGGAGGAGGGGGAGGAAATTCTAAGAAACCTCTGAGGAGGCTATGGGCATCCCAAGGCTCAGGCCCATTCCTCACATGCCCTTTGCCCCTGTCATGGCACCCTGAAGGCATGGGCGCGCGGATATCCAGGTGGCTAGCAATCCTGGCCCTCCTGGCCCTACCTGGGGCCCTGGCCCAAGACTGGCGGCTTACCCGCAGCCAAACCCTAACCCAGGCGGGGGCCCGGGAGTGGCGGTACACCCTTGGCCCTTCGGGCAAGGAAGCCCAGGAGCTTTGGCGCAAGCTTTCCAGTCAGTACCAGGACCACCTGCGCGCGGGATACCGGGTGGACCTCGGGGCCTGGCGGGTCTACTTCCTGGGGGGGAAGCTAAGGCTTGAACCCCACTGCCCGGCGGTGAACCCCGCCTGTTTCACCTTTGGAGCCCTTCCTGTGCCCAAGGAACGGCAAGACCGCTTCCTCCTGGAGCTTTCCCAACTCCTGCACCAGGCCCTTACCCAGGCTCAAACCACCGGGGGCGTGGTCCTTCTATCGCGGTTATTCCGCCTCGAGGTTCCCCGCGGGGCCAATCCCCCTTATCCCGCAAGCCCCTCAGGCTGGCGGCCCTGAGCGCTCCCCGTCCCCTACGGTAAACTGGGGGCATGACCTTCTTTGGCCAACCAATCGGGGAACATCCTAAAGGTGCGTCTCCCATGGGCAAGGGTCCGGGGGGATGGGTTCTCTCCTCTCCCCTTTTGCGGGTTTGGGCGTGAGGGTGCTGAGGCTGGGCCTGGTGGCCTACCCCGGCCTCGGGGGTAGCGGCATCGTGGCCACGGAGTTGGCCCACCGCCTGGCCCAGATGGGCCACCGGGTTTACCTTTTCGCCACGGAAAGGCCCTTCCGCCTGCCCAAGGATAGCCCTGTGGTCTACATCCCCGTAGACCTGCCCTTTTACCCTGTCTTCCCCGGCCCCCTCTACACCCTCTCCCTGGCCGGGGTGCTGGAGCGGGAGGCCAGGCGGCTCGGCCTGGAGCTGGTTCACACCCACTACGCCATCCCCCACGCCGCCGCCGCCTACCTGGGGCTTGGCGAGGAACTCCCCCTGGTGCATACCCTCCACGGCACCGATGTCTCGGTGCTGGGGATGGACCCGGCCTTCCACGGACCCACCCGGAAGGCCCTCCAAAGGGCCAAGGCCACCACCGCGGTGAGCCGGGCCCTAGCCCAGGAGGCGCAGAAGGCCTTTGGGGTCAGCCCCGTGGTCATCCATAACGCCGTGGACCCGGACCGCTTCTACCCCAGGCCGGACCGCAAGAAGCTCTACGCGGAGGAAGGGGAGTGGCTTTTGGTGCACGCCTCCAACTTCCGCCCCATCAAAAGGGTGCCGGATATCGTGCGGGCCTTCGCCAAGGTGCGGAGGAAGGTGCAGGCCAGGCTCCTTCTTCTGGGGAAGGGACCGGAGGAAGGGGAGGCGAAGCGGGTTGCGGAAGAACTCGGGGTGGAACGCTGGGTCACCTTCCATCCCCCCACTCCCCATCCCGAGGAGATCCTGGGAGCCGCCGATCTTTTCCTGCTGGCCTCGGAGGAAGAATCCTTCGGGCAGGCGGCCCTCGAGGCCCTGGCCAGCGGGGTTCCCGTGGTGGCCACCGCCGTGGGAGGGGTTCCCGAGCTGGTACGGCCCGAGGTGGGTCGGCTGGTGGAGCTTGGGGACCTGGAAGGCTTCGCCCAGGCGGTGCTGGACCTCCTTGCCCATCCCAAGCTCCCCAGCATGCGCAAGGCCGCCCGGGAGTACGCCATCGCCCGCTTTCACCCTGAAAGGATCACCCAGGCCTACCTGGAGGTGTACCAAAAGGCCCTGGAGGACTCCCCCTGAAGAGGAACCAAGCCCCGCCGGGTGGCTTGCCCGGCGGGGAGAAAGGGCACCCCTTAACCCGCTAGAGGCCACCCCTAGGCATGGGCCACCACTTCCTTTTTGGACCGTGCCCTGGACCCCTTGGCCTTGGCCTCCCGGGCCCTATGCTCCAAGGCCTTGAGCCCGCCCACCAGGGCCAGGTCCAGGACCTGGTCCAGATGCTCCACGAAGTGGAAGGTCATGTTCTGGCGCAGGGGCTTGGGGATGTCGCTGAGGTCGGCTTCGTTCTGCTTGGGAAGGATCACCTCCCTAATCCCCGCTCGCCTGGCCCCCAGCACCTTCTCCTTGACCCCCCCGATGGGAAGCACCCTGCCCGTGAGGGTGATCTCCCCGGTCATGGCGATGTCGTGGCGGACGGGCACCTCCGTGAGGGCGCTGACCAAGGCGCTCACGATGGCCACCCCGGCCGAAGGCCCTTCCTTGGGGATGGCCCCCGCCGGCACGTGGATGTGGATGTCGGACTCCTCAAAGCGCTTCAAGGGGATGCCGAAGCGCTCGGCGTTCCGCTTGGCGTAGGAAAGCGCCGCCCGGGCGGATTCCTTCATCACATCCCCAAGCTGCCCGGTGAGGATCAGGTTCCCCTTTCCGGGCATCACGGAAACCTCCACGAACATGATGTCCCCGCCCACCGGGGTGTAGTACATGCCCGTGGCCACCCCCACCTGGGGCTCGCGGGCCTCGGTTTCCGGCAAGTAGCGGGGCGGGCCCAGGTACTTTTCCAGGTCCCTCTCCGTGATGCGCACCCGTTTCTTGCCTTCCTCCAGGATCTGCCGGGCCGCCTTGCGCAAAAGGGACCCGATCTCCCGCTCTAGCTGGCGCACCCCGGCCTCCCGGGTGTAATGGGTGATGAGGCGCATGAGGGCTGCCTCCGTGATCACCACCTGGCCCTCGAGGAGGCCGGTTTCCCGCATCTGCCGGGGCAGGAGGTAGCGCTTGGCGATCTCCAGCTTCTCCTGCTCGATGTAGCTGGTGAACTCGATGGCCTCCATCCGGTCCCAGAGGGGGGCGGGGATGTTCTGGGGGAAGTTGGCGGTGCAGATGAACATCACCTCGGAGAGGTCAAAGGGCACCCCCAGGTAGTGGTCCACAAACTCCTTGTTCTGGGCGGGGTCCAGCACCTCCAAGAGGGCCGCCGCGGGGTCCCCCTGGTAGGAGATGCCCAGCTTATCCACCTCGTCCAGGAGGAAGACGGGGTTCTTGGTGCCCGCCTGGCGCAGGCCCTGGATGATGCGTCCGGGCATGGCCCCGATGTAGGTGCGCCGATGCCCCCGGATGTCGGATTCATCCCGCACGCCGCCCAAAGAGATCCGCACGTACTTGCGGCCCAGGGCCTCGGCGATGCTCTTGGCGATGGAGGTCTTCCCCACCCCAGGGGGCCCCACGAAGAGGAGGATGGGCCCTTTGTTCACCTCGTCCGGTGGGATTTCCCCCCGCTTGGCCCGCTCCGCCTTGAGCTTCCGCACCGCCAGGTACTCAAGAACCCGATCCTTTACCTTCTCCAAACCGTAGTGATCCCTTTCCAGGATCTCCTTGGCCCGGTTTAGATCCAGGTTGTCCTCGGTGCGGATGTTCCAGGGGAGGTTCACGATCCAGTCCAGGTAGGTGCGAATGACGCTGGCCTCGGCGGAATCGGGGTGCATGCGGGCGAAGCGGTTCAGTTCCCGCTCCACCTCCTGCCGCACCACGGGGGGCAGGTTGAGTTCCTCCACCTTCCTGCGGAACTCCTCCACCTCCTCGGCCCCCTCCTCCCCATGGAGCTCCCGCTGGATGGCCTTCATCTGCTCCCGCAGGAAGTACTCCCGCTGGTTACGGTCGATCTCCTCCTTGACCTGCTGCTGGATGCGCCTTTGCGTTTCGATGAGCTCCAGCTCCGCCTCGAGGAGAACCAAAACCCGCTTTAGCCTCTCCGCCACATTTTGGGTTTCCAAAACCCTCTGCTTGTCCTCCAAGCGGAAGTCCATGTGGAAGGCGATGTAATCGGCGAGCTGGCTCGGGTCTTCCAGGTTCAAGACGAACTGGGCCACCTCGGGAGCCAGGTACTTACCCTCCTTAAGGAGGGCCTGGAACTTGTCCTTCACCTCCCGCACCAGGGCCTTGACCAAGGTGGGGTCAGCGGGTTCATCGGACAGAACCTCCCCCCTGGCCTCGAGGTGGTCCCCCAGGTCCAACCACTCCCTGACCCGCACCCGGGCAAAGGCCTGCACCAGCACCTGGACGGAGCCATCCGGGTTCTTGCGCATCTTGAGGATGTTGCAGGCGGTCCCCACCTCGTAGAGGTCCGAGGGCTTGGGGTTTTCCACCTCCTTGTCCTTCTGGCTCACGATAAGTAGCACCCGCTCCCGGGTCAAGGCCTCGTCGATGGCCCGGATGGAAACAGGCCTCCCCGCATCGATGGGCATGACCATGGTGGGGTAGATGACCGACCCCCTCACCGGGCAGACGGGCAAGGTCTCTGGCAGCATGGTTTCCCTCCTTTCTCCCTTCTCGTCCATAGCCTAAGCCTACCTATATCAAGTTTACTGCATCGTTGGTTTTAGCACAAAGCCTCCCGGCCCTGGGGTATGCTGAAGGCCATGCGCCGCCTCGTTTGGCTCCTTCTTCTGGCTCTCTCCTTGGCCCTGGCCCAGAAGAGCGGGGGCGGCGCAGGTGGGCGTCCCTACAGCCCCAGCCCACCACCCATGAGCCCGGGGCCAGCCCCGGTCTTCCCAAGCCCGGCCCCCTCCTATCCCTCGTATCCTGGCCCGGTGGTGGTCTACCCCGGGGGAGGGGGAAGCCTAGGCATTGTACCCGTCCTGGTGGTCTTAGGCCTGGTCTTGGTGACCGCCTACATGGTGCGGGGGCTCCGCCAAGCGGGGGAAGGGCCCACCGCCAGCGTGGCCAGGTTGCGCCTGGCCCTCCTGGCCCGCCCCCAGGTGCAAAAGGCGCTAAGGCAGCTGGCCGAGGAAGCGGACACCACCTCGGCCAAAGGCCTCGCCGACCTGCTGGACGAGGCGGCCCTCTTGCTCCTCAGGGAGGAGCCCGCCTGGCGCTTTGGGGATTACCAGGTGGCGGCGGGTTCCGAGGAAGAGGTCCTGGCCCGGTTCGACGCCTGGATGCTGGAGGAGCGGAGCAAGTACCAGGAAACCTTCCGCCACTTTGAGGGCAAGAAGCACGCGCTGGAGGCATACCAGGCCCGGGTGGAGCCCGGCGGGCGCTATCTGGTGGTAAGCCTCCTCCTCGCCGACCGCAGGCTCCTTCCTCCCCAATCGCCTTTGACCCGGTCCCGGGCCAGGCAAGCCCTCATGGATCTGGCGGGATCCAGTGCCTTCACCCTCCTGGCGGCCTACCTTTCCTGGACCCCCGAAAGGGAAGGCGAGGCCCTGACGGAGGAAGAGCTCCTTCTCCTCTACCCGGAGCTGGAGAAGCTTTAGGTCCGGCCTAGGCCCGGGTAGAGTATTCCCGTGGTACGGGTTTCCAAGCGCACCGTCACCTTCTTCCCCCCGGCCCAGGCCAGGGCCCTGATTGGGGATTTCACCGACTGGGAAAGGAACCCCATCCCCCTCCAAGGCCCCGTCACCCTGGAGTTCCCGGAAGGGGCTTACGTGGAATACGCCTTCCTGGACGAACGGGGTAGGCCCTTCCCCGACCCCGAAAACCCTGAGCGAGCGGACAATCCCTGGTGGACCTACCCCCGGGCTGTCCGGCTTCCCGGGCACCGCTTTGAAGCACCTCCCGAGCCCAGGGAAGAACCCAAAGTGGAGCGGCACCGCCTGGGGGAAAGGCGCTTTTACGTGGCCGAAACCGGGACAAGTCCCAAGGCCACCCTGGTGGCCCAGGATGGGGTGGCCTTCTACCGCACCGCGGGCCTCCACAAGGTGGCCCAGGCCCTGGTGGAGGCAGGCGAAATCCCTCCGGTACGCCTGGTTTTTGTGGAGCCCATAGACCGGAACCAGGAGTACCGGTTTTCGGAAGCCTACGAGGAGGAGTTCCACCGGGTGCTAGGGGAAGTGGAGCGCAGCAAGGGCCCCTTGGGGGAGATCGTTCTGGTGGGGGCTTCCCTGGGAGGCCTTTTCTCCTTGTGGCAGGCTCTGCGCCACCCGGGCCGCTTCCCAAAGGTCCTCGCCCTCTCCCCGGCCCTAAAGGCCCACCCAGGGGGCACCGACGCCTACCGGGACCGGGAGTGGCTTTTGGAACGATACGCCGAAGCCCAGGTTCTGCCTCGCATCTATCTGGAGGTGGGTCTTTTGGAATGGCTCCTGGCCCCAGTCCGCCGCTTTGCCGCCCTCCTCGCTGACCGCAAGGTTCCCCACGCCTACCGGGAAAGGGCCTCGGGGCACAACTGGGTAACGTGGAAGCAAGCCCTGGCCCCAGGGCTTCGCTACCTGCTGGGGGAGGCATGAATCCGGAAACCTTTCTGGTGCTCCTTTCCGTGGCGGCCCTCGAGGCCCTCCTCTCCGGGGACAACGCCTTGGTCCTGGCGGTGATGGTCAGACCCCTGCCCACCCACCTGCGCCGCAAGGCCCTCTTCTACGGGGTCCTGGGGGCCTACCTGCTAAGGGGTCTGGCCCTACTTTTCGCCGTGTACGTGATCCGGCTATGGTGGGTCCAGGTGCTGGGAGGGCTGTACCTCCTCTTCCTCATGCTCCAACACTTCCGCAACCATCCGGAGGCCAAGCCCCTGCCCGAGGCCACCGCCCGGGAGTTCTGGCGGGTGGTCCTCCTCATCAACCTGGTGGACCTGGCCTTCGCGGTGGACTCCATCCTGGCGGTGGTGGCCTTTTCCAAGGACCTCCTCCTGGTCTTCCTGGGCGTGGCCCTGGGTATCCTCTTCATCCGCCTGGCCGCGGGCTATGTGGTGGCGGTGATGGAACGCTATCCCAGCCTGGAGAAGGTAGCCTACGCTCTGGTGGGCTGGGCCGGCGTCAAGCTCCTCCTGGAAGGCAGCGCCACCCTGGCGGAACTCCTGCATCGCCCGGAGCTGGCCTGGCACCTGCCGAAACCTGCCTTCTGGGGCGTAACCTTCCTCATCCTCTTGGGGGGAAGCCTTCTGGCTTTGCGCAAGCATGCCTAGGGACTGGGATGCCTTTTACCGCCAAGCCGCCCTGGAGCGGGCTCCCGCCCAGGTGGTGCGGGCCTACGGCCCCTTCGCCCCCAAGGGCCCGGTCCTGGACCTGGCGGGGGGACTGGGCAGGAACGCCCTTTACTTCCTCGACAGGGGGCATCCCGTGGTCCTGGTGGAAAAAAGCCGCGAGGCCCTAAGAAAGCTTAAAGGCATCCGCGGCCTGACCCTGGTGGAGCTGGACCTCGAGGACCCCAAGGCCCTTATGCACCTTCCCAAAGGCCCCTTTGCCGCCATCCTCATGAGCTATTACGTCAACCGCCCTCTCCTTAAGGCCCTTCCTCCCCTCTTGGCCCCAGGGGGACTTCTCCTGGTGGAAGGCTTCAGCCGCCGGGAAGCCGTGCGGCGCAACAGGCCGGAAAGTCCTTTCTACTGGGAGCCCTACGAACTCCTCACCCCTCCCCCAGGCCTCGTGCTGCGGGCCTTCGGGGAGGGGTGGATGGAGGGCTACCGGGTCTTCGCCGTCTATCAAAATCCTAGGCCTTAAGGCCCCGGGCCACCAGCTCGGCGATGTCCAAAACCTCCGGGGGTGTCTCGTCCTGGGCCACCTCCACGTTCATCATGGCCATGCAGAAGGGGCAGCCGGTGGCGATGACCTCCGCCCCCGTGCCCTTAAGCTCCCGGTAGCGGTTTTCCGAAACCCGCATGGCCCCCGGTTCCTCCTCCTTCCAGAACTGGGCTCCACCGGCCCCGCAACAGAAGCTCCGCTCCCGGTTCCTGGGGGGTTCGCTGAGGACGAAGCCCACCCCTTTGAGCACCTCCCGGGGTGCTTCGTACACCCCGTTGTGCCGGCCCAGATAGCAGGGGTCATGGAAGACCACCCGCCGGGTTTCCTCGGAAACCTTAAGCCGGCCCGAGCGCAATAGCTCGGCGATGAACTCCGAGTGGTGGACCACCCGGTACTCCCCGCCAAAGGCCTTGTACTCGTTGCCCAGGGTGTGGAAGCAGTGGGGGCAGGTGGTGACGATGGTCTTGGGAGCCACCTGGTTTAGGGTTTCCACGTTTTCCGTGGCCAGCTGGAAGAACAGGTACTCGTTGCCCGCCCGCCTGGCGGAATCCCCCGTGCACTTTTCCTTTCGGCCCAGGACCGCCCAGTCCACCCCGCTGGCGTTCAGGATCTCCACCATGCTTCTTGCGATCTTCTGGGCCCTGGGGTCGTAGCTGGCCGCACACCCCACCCAGTAGAGGACCTCGGGATGAGGCTTTTCCTCCACGGTGGGCACGCTAAGCCCCTCGGCCCAGTCCAGGCGCTTATCCTGGCCGATGCCCCAGGGGTTGCCCGAGCGCTCCATGCCCCGGAAGGCGTTGTTGAGCTCCTGGGGGAACTCCCCCTCCATGAGCACCTTGGCCCGGCGCACATCCAGGATGTGAAGCATGGGCTCGTTGCCCACCGGGCAGACCTCCACGCAGGCCATGCAGGTGGTGCAGGCCCAAAGGGCCTCCTCGTTCAGGGCGAAGTCCATGAGGGGCCTCGGGCTTTCCTGCCCGCTGGCAAAGGCCGGGAGGATCCCATTCAGTTCGTACCGCTCGGAGATGACGATGGCCGCCGGGGAGAGGGCCTTTCCCGTGGCGTAAGCAGGGCAGGCCTCCTGACAGCGGTTGCACATGATGCAGGCATAGGCGTCCAGAAGCCGCTTCCAGGAAAGGTCTTCCAGCTTCTCCGCCCCGAACTTTTCCTCCTCCTTCTCGAAGTCCAGGGGCAAGAGGGCCCCGGGCTTCTCCTGGCGGAAGGCCAGGTTGATGGGGCCCATCAATAGGTGGATGTGCTTGGAGCGGGGGAAGTAGGGAAGGAAGAGGAGGATGGAGCCCAAGGCACCCCACCAGAAGAAATGTTCCAACACCACCAGGCTGGAGGGCGAAAGGCCCGCAAGCAGGGTGGCCAGAAAGCTGGCCACCGGCTGGAAGGGGTCGGGCTCCCCTTGGGCCAGGCCCGCTGCCTTGGAAAGCAGGCGGCTTCCCACGTGGAAGGTGATGAAGGCCCCCACGATGGCCGAATCCCGGGGGATTCCCTGGCGTACCCGTTCGTGGAGAGGCACCTTGGGATTCCAGGTGAAATCCTGGGGTGCGAGAAGGTAGCGGCGGAGCATGAGCCCCAGGATGCCCACCAGGATGGCGGCGGTGAGGAGATCGGCCACGAGGTTATAGGCGTTCCAAAGCCCCCCTTGGGTGTGCAGGGGGAAGTACCCCTCCAGAAGGTCCACCAGGTTGACCAGGAGGTAGTAGACAAAGCCGTAGAAGACGAAGGCGTGGAGGAGGGAAACCAGAGGCCGCCTCTTGAAAACGGTCTGCTGCGTAAGGGTAAGCCAAAGGGCCCGGCCAATGCGCTCAGGCAGGCGGTCAAAGCGCTCCTCCGGCCGTCCCCTTCGGATGGCCAGATACACGCGGCGAAAGCCCGTGTAGGCGTAGTAAAGGCTTGCCAAAAGGAGCAGGATAAAGAGGATTTTCTCCGGTAGCGTCAGCATGGGTGCAACCTCCTTATACTCGGTAAAAGTTTACCCCATCCCGCCAAGCTGGCAAGGGCGTACAATAAAACCCCGTGGAAACGGTTGCCTTCGGCGTCCTCCTTTTCTTCGGCCTTTTGAACCTCTGGGTCTTCCACCGCTTCAAGAAGCCCCTCCTGCCCCTGGTGCTGGCCTTGTTCGCAGGCTTCTTCACCTTCTTTCTCTCCCCCGTGCTTGGGCTCCTCGTCTTCCTCTTGGGACAGACCCTGGCCTTTTACGCGGCCGGGAAAAGGTGAAAGCTGAGGAAGGCCACCAGGCCGCCCAGCAAGGCTCCCACCAGGACCTCGAGGTAGGTGTGGCCCAAGAGTTCCTTAAGGGGCTCAGGGGCAGGACCTTTCTGGAGCACCTGTTGCAGCTCCTGAACCAACTGGTTTAGGAGCTGGGCGTGCAGGCCAGCCGCCCGGCGGATTCCCGTGGCGTCGTACATGACGATGAGGGCGAAGATGGCAGCCACGGCGAACAAGGTGCTGCCAAAACCCTCCTGGAAGCCCACCCCCATGGCCAAGGCGCTGACGGTGGCGGAGTGGGAGCTGGGCATCCCCCCGGTTTCCAGGAAACGCTCCCATTGGAACCGGCCCTCCAGCAGGTAGTAGAGGAAAAGCTTCAGGGTCTGGGCCAGGAAGTTGGCCAGGATGGCTGTCCAAAAGACCTGGTTAGCGAGGAGCTCCATGCCGCCTAAGCAACGCCGCCTTCACGGTATTGGCCATCAACATGGCCACGGTCATGGGCCCCACGCCCCCGGGCACGGGGGTGAGGGCGGAGGCCACCTCGGCCACCTCGGGGTGAACATCGCCAAGAAGCTTGCCCTCCACCCGGTTCACCCCCACGTCCACCACGATGGCCCCGGGCCGCACCCACTCCTTTCGCACCAGATGGGGCCGCCCCACCGCCACCACCAGCACCTCCGCCCGCCGGGTCACCTCGGGAAGGTTCCGGGTACGGGAATGGGCCACGGTCACCGTGGCGTCCTCCCGCAGGAGGAGGCCTGCCAGGGGCTTCCCCACGATGTTGGACCGGCCCAGGACCACCACCTCCTTGCCCCTTAGCTCCACCCCGTAATGCTTGAGCAGGCGGACGACACCCAGGGGCGTGCAGGGGAAAAGCCCCTCTCCCCCGCTCCAAAGCTTCCCCACGTTGAGGGGATGGAAGCCATCCACATCCTTAAGGGGAGAGATGGCCTCCAAAACCCGCTCCGTGCGGATGTGAGCGGGCAAGGGAAGCTGGACCAGGATGCCGTCCACCTCCGGATCCTGGTTAAGGGCCTCTATGCGCCCGAGAAGGGCTTCCTCCGGGGTATCCGCGGGGAACACCTCCACCTGGCTCAAAAGTCCAAGCTCCCTGGCCCTTTTGTCCTTAAGGCGCACGTAGGACACCGAGGCGGGATCCTCTCCCAGGCGGATCACCCTGAGGGAGGGTACAAAGGGCAGGGAGCTAAGGGTTTCCCTCAGCTCCCGATACACGGTCTCCGCCACCTCATGGCCGGAAAGGGTACGGGCAAGGGTCATCTCAGTCCTCCTTGGGCACCGCCTTCAGCTCACCCCCCTGGATCCGCCGGTACAAGCGGCCCAGCACCCCGTTGACAAACGCTCCCGAGTGCTCTCCCCCGTAGCGGTTGGCGATCTTCACCGCCACCTCGATCAGGGGGGCGAAGGGAGTGGGCTCGTAGAGCATCTCGTAGGCTGCCAGGCGCAACACCGTGAGGTCGGTTTTGGACATCTGGGCGAAGTCCCAGCCCTCCACCGTATCCCGTAGCACCTGGTCCACCTCTTCCGCATGAGCCTTGTATCCCTCCAGCAAGCGCCGGGCAAAGGCCACGCCCTCCTGGTCCAGGGAATCCCCATAGGAGTCCTCCTCGCCCCCCATCTCCTCCAAGGCGTGGCGGAAGGCCTCCTCCAGATCCCACCCCCCCCTGGGTATGGGCGAACAAGGCCCGCATGGCCAGTTCCCTGGCTCGCCTAAGCATGAGCCTCCTTCCGGTACTCCACCTGGGCTATGGTGAGGTTCACCGCCTGCACCTTCTCCCCCGTGGCCAGGTAAAGGGCTTCCGCCACGGCTTTTTGCACCGCCTGGGCTGCCTCGGGAATGGAAACCCCGTAGTCCACGGAGAGCACCAGGTCCACCGTGAACCCCTCGGGGGTGCGCTCCACCTTGATGGGCTTCATGCGGCGGAAAACCTCCCCCAGGGAGCGGGGAGCGGTTTCCAAGAGCCGCACCCCCTGAAGGTCGGAAAGGGCATGGGCCACCAGCCCCTCGAGGGCATGGTCGCTGATCTCGTACTCCACCATCACACGCCCAGTCTACATCTCCATCCGCCGGGCCACGAAGTTGGTGTAGACCGCCCCCCGGCGGAAGAAGGCGTTTTGCAGCACCTTCTGGTGAAAGGGGATGGTGGTCTTGAGTCCGGGCCCCTCGATCACCGTTTCGGAAAGCGCCCTTTCCATGCGCTTGATGGCCTCCTCCCGGGTGGGAGCCCAGGCGATGATCTTGGCGATCAAGCTGTCGTAGTGGGGCGGGATCTGGTAGCCCGCATAGAGGTGGCTGTCCACCCGGATCCCTGGCCCCCCGGGGAAAAGCAAGGTTTCCACCTTGCCAATGGAGGGCCTGAAGCCCTTCTCCGGATCCTCGGCGTTGACGCGCACCTCTATGGCGTGCCCCCGCACCTCCACCTCCTCCTGCTTGAGCCAAAGCTTCTCCCCCATGGCGATCCGGAACTGGGCCTGAACCAGGTCAATGCCGGTGATCATCTCGGTCACGGGGTGCTCCACCTGGATGCGGGTGTTCATCTCTATGAAGTAGAAGTTCCCCTCCTTATCCACCAGGAACTCCAGGGTACCCGCGGATACGTACCCCACGTGCCGGGCAAGCCGGGCGGCTGCCTCGGCAATGGCCTTCCGGGTTTCCCAAGGCAAGGTGCTAGGGGCTTCCTCCAAGAGCTTCTGGTGCCGGCGCTGGATGGAGCAGTCCCGCTCCCAAAGGTGGATGACGTTCTCCCCATCCCCCAGGACCTGGATCTCAATGTGCTTCGGCTCTTCGATATACTTCTCCAGGTAGACGGCCGGGTTGCCAAAGGCAGCCCGGGCCTCCTCCTGGGCCTGCTGGACCGCCCTTTCCAGCTCCTCCTCGGTGTGCACCAGCCGCATGCCCCTGCCCCCACCCCCGGCGGAGGCCTTAAGGATCACGGGATAGCCGATCTCCTGGGCTGCCCGTTTGGCCTCCTCCACGCTGGTAAGCTCATCCGTCCCCGGAACCGTGGGCACCCCGGCCTCCCGCGCCACCTTCCTGGCGGTGGCCTTGTCCCCAAGGGCCCGCATGTTCTCCGGGGTGGGACCGATGAAGGTGATGCCGTGGTCCCGGCACATCTCGGCAAAGGTGGCGTTCTCCGCCAGGAAGCCGTAACCGGGATGGATGGCGTCGGCCCCGGTCACGATGGCCGCGGAAAGCAGGTTGGGGATGTTCAGGTAGCTCTGCCCGGAAGGAGGAGGTCCGATGCAGATGGCCTCGTCCGCCAGGAGCACGGGAAGGCTCTTCTCGTCGGCGGTGGAGTGGGCCACCACGGTCTTGATCCCTAACTCCTTGGCGGCCCGGATAATCCTCAAGGCGATCTCGCCCCGGTTGGCGATTAAGACCTTCTTCATAGCGGCTGGATCAGGAAGAGGGGCTGCCCGTACTCCACGGGTTCCCCGTTTTTCACCAGGATCTTCTTGACGATCCCGGAAACCTCCGACTCAATCTCGTTCATGAGCTTCATCGCCTCGATGATGCAGAGCACCTGTCCCTTTTCCACCCGGTCCCCTTCCTCCACGTAAGGGGGAGCATCCGGGGCCGGTGCCCGGTAGAAGGTACCCACGATGGGGGCCCTCACCTCCACGCAACCCGCACACTCGTCCTTGGCCTCCTTGGCTCCCTTGGCCTCCTGGGCCTCGAGGCCCGGGGCTCCGGCTGCCGGAGCCAAATCCGCAGGGGCTGGGGCACCAGGAGCAGTGGGGGTGGGCAGGGAGGGAGGCGAGGCCGCAGGGGCAGTTACCGCTTGCGGCAAGGCCACCACCTGCACCTCGCCTCCTCGGCGCACGGTCAGCTTGTAATCAGGGGTTTCCAGGGTAAGCTCGCTCACCCCGTGCTCCACCAGGGCCTGCAGGATCTGTTTCAGCTCCTTGGGCGTCATGGGTACACCTCGCGGCATAAAGCTTACCCCATGTGCCCACGAAACGGCTTTTGTACCCGGTCAAAATATGCCGGAGGCAAGAGGGACCTGGGATTCCCCCAGGCCCCTTATCCTGGCCTAGGCCCGGCCCACGTACTGGCCCGTGCGGGTATCCACCTTGATGACCTCGCCGGGCTCCACAAAAAGGGGCACCTGCACCACCGCTCCCGTTTCCAAGGTGGCGGGTTTGCTCCCGCCGGAGACCGTATCCCCCCGCACCCCCGGGGGCGTGTCCACCACCTTGAGTTCCACCACGGTGGGCGGGGTAATCTTCAGGGGTCGCCCCTCGTACATATCCCCCAGAACGGTCATGCCCTCCTTGAGAAACCGGGCAGCCTCCACCTGATCCTTGGGCAGGTGGAACTGCTCGTAGGTCTCCAGGTCCATGAAGACCAGGTCGTCCCCCTCCTGGTACAGGTACTGGAGCTCCCGGGTTTCCACGTAGATGTCTTCCAGCTTCTCCCCGGAGTTGAAGGTGCGCTCGATGGTGGCCCCCGTTTCCAGGTTCTTGAACTTGGCCACCACCTTGGCCCCCCCGCGGCCAATCTTCTGGTGCTGGTACTCCACGCACTCCCAAAGGCCGCCCTCCATCTTCACCTTGGTTCCGGGTCTAAGGTCGGTCACGCTGATCATGCTTCCTCCTGTAGGTCCAGGACCTGGGGCCTAAGCCCTAAGAGGTCAATATACCGGAGGTACTCCTCTTCCCCAAGCTCCCGCCCGGCCAGGGCCACCAAAAGGGCCTCCATGACGTTGGTGCCAAAGCTTCGCCCGTTCAAGCGGGGGGTGGTGGTGATGAGGCGTTTCACCCCCCTCTCCCGCAAGAAGGCCACGTCCTCCTCCGTGGTGGTGTTGGTGAGCACCATCTTCCCCCGCATCTCGTCGGGCATGTGCCGCTTGATGTAGTGCCAGTCCCCCGCCACCAGGTCCGCCCAGGTGTAGTAGCGGCTTCGCCAGTCCACCGCCCGCTTCTCCTGCTTTTCCCCTGTGGGGTAAAGAAGCTGGAAGGGAAGCTGGGTAAGGACCGGGAGGAGGACGAAGGCCAGTTTCTGCAGGAAGGAGAGGGAGTAAAGGGGTATGGGTAAACCCAGGGCAAAGATGAAGTCCCCGTAAAGAACCTTGGCCCCGGCCTCGTGCAGGGCCTCGGCCAAGCCGAAGCGGTCCACGGCGGAGGGTAGAAGCACCTTGGTACTTTTCCAGTCTATCAGCCCCGCCAGCTGGGCCACTGCCCGGCGCTCCAAGGTGTGCTTGAGGCCCGAGCCATCCACCACCGGGGTTTTACGGGCCGCCTCCTTTAGCCTTTTGGCATCCCGGATGGTGTAGCGCCGCCCCCCTGCCCAAAGGTAAAGGTCAATGCCCCCGAGGCCGATGGCGTCCACCTTCCCATCCAGCTCAGCAATGAGGCGCAAGGCTTTCTGGAAGTCGCCATCCGTGCCCCGCCTTTCCAACACCACTTCCTCCCCGAGGAGCTCCACCTGGACCACGGAGTCCCGGCGGCTAGCCCCCAGGGACACGGAAACCACGCGCTTGGCCACGAAGGGCTATTCTAACCGAAGGAGGAGGCCAAGGACCAGCCAAAGGGCAGCCAGCAGGAAGAAGGGCCAGGTGCGCCGCACCCCCAGCAGGCGGGCTAGAAGGCCAAAGACCACACTCCCGAAGGCAAGGGCAAAGAAGAGGGCCTCGAGGTTCTCAAAGAAGGCCTGCATGGCCCAAGGTTACCGCAAGACCCGTCCGAAAAAGGCCAGAACCCTCTGGCGGAACGCCTGGTCCACCGGACCGCGGAAGAGGTGGCCCGCCGGGTAGCTGAAGCACTCCACTGGCTTCCCCAAGGACTTAAGCCTTCGGCAAAGCTCCCATGACCACTCCGGGGGCACCTGGGCGTCCTGGATGCCATGGTGGACGCTGAAGGGCACGGCAACCCTCTCCAGGTAGGTCCAGGCGGAAGCCTCCGCCAGGGTTTTGGCAGGAAGGGTGAGAAGCTCCTGGCCTCGAGTACCCCCCGACCAGTAGCGGATCCGCTCCAGATTCCGCCTCTCGTCCCCGCTCATGCTCCCGTAAAGCACCACACCCTTCAGGCGGGGATCCACCAGGGCCACCACCTGGGCAATCCCCCCACCCATGGAGTGGCCGAAGAGGCCGATGCGCCTCCCATCCGCCTGGGGCAGGACGCCCTTGCGCACCTCGGCCAATAGATTCAGCACATCCACCGCGTAGGCGTGGCGCAGGCCCATGGCGGGCCTCCCCTCCGAGGGGGGATGGCCCCGGTAGTTGGGGTGGAGGACCAGGTACCCTGCCTCCGCCAGAAAGTCGGCGTAGGGAGCGGTGTAGGCCAGGGTTTGGTAGCGGCTCGGCTCCACATACCCGTGGAGCACCACCACTACGGGAAAGGGACCCTGGCCCAAAGGCAGGTTGGCAAACCCGTACACCCGAAGCCCATCGGAAAGATGGGAGAAAAGCACCCGGGTGAAACGGGGGTTCCTCTCCAAGACCCGTTCCACCCGGAACCCCCCTTCCCCATAAGCCCTCTCCCAGAGGTCGGGCAGGGTGAGGGGCTGGGCCAGGCCCACCCCCAGGAGGAGCACGCCCAAGAGCCAGGGCATCCTCTTCCCAGGCTACGGGCAAGCGGGGGAAGGAAATGTGGCCTACAGGCCCCTGGCCTCGAGCCACCCTGCCTGGAGGCCCTTCAGGCCGATGGCGTGATAGACCAGCTGGGCCGCGGTCATCTCCGCGTGGAACTGGCCGTTGGGAGAAAGCTCCACGAAGTCCATGCCCACCACTTCCTTTTCTCGGAAGACCGCCTCCAGGAGGTCCACCACCTGGCGGTAGGAAAGCCCCCCGGGTAAGGGAGTGCCCACGCTGGGCATAACGCTGGGATCCAGGGCGTCAAAGTCCAGGCTGATGTACACCCTCTCCCCCAAGGCATCGAGGATCTCCCTTAACGGAAGGCCCTCCCGGTGCAGGCGGTGAGCGGGGAATAGGGCCACCCCCTTCGTCCTGGCCAAGGCCAGGGAATCCTGATCCATGGCCCGGATCCCCACCTGGACCAAGGGGAAACCCTCCCCCAGCAAGCGGTAAAAGGGCGAGGCATGGGAGTACATCGAGCCTTGCCACTCGGGGTAAAGGTCGGCATGGGCATCGATGTGGAGAAGGGAAAACGCCCCCAAGGCCTCCCGGTGGGCCTGGACCAGGGGGTGGGTGATGGAATGGTCCCCCCCCAGGGCCACCAGGAACTTGCCCGCCCGAAGGTGGGTGAGGGCGGCTTCCCGGATCAGAGCGTGGCTTTCCTCGGCGTTTCCCGCCACCCAGGGCACCGGCTCCGCCGCATGGATGCCCACCTCCTCCGGGGCCACCTCGATCTCCAAGAGAAAAGGCTCCAGCTCCCGGCTGGCCAGCAAGATGGCCTCAGGGCCCCGCCTCGCCCCCGGCAAGAAGGAGAGGGAAAGGTCGTAGGGCACGGGCAGGACCACCACCCGGGCCTCCTGGTAAGGGGTATCGCGCTCGCCAAAGAAAAGACGCATACCCCTAAGAGCCTAGCAGATGGCGCTAGCTTCCGAGAAAGTAAAGCTCAAGAAGCCGGAGAAGGGCCAGGGTGCCCCGCTCAAAATCCCGGATGCGGATGTGCTCGTTGGGGCTATGCACCCGGCTTCCCGGATACCCCACCCCCAATCCCACCGCCGGGGCTCCCAGGTGGTGCAGAAAAGGATGCATGGGACCGGACCCCGCCATGTTGGGGTAAAGCACCGCCTTCGCCCCAAAGGCTTCCTCTAACGCCCTCTGGGCAAGGCCCACAAAGGGATGCGAAAGATCCGAGCGTGCCGGGTGCTCTCCCTTCTCCAGGACCACCACCTCCACGTCGTGGAAGCCCTGGGCCTCGAGGTGCCGCCTCAAAAGCTCTGGGATCTCCTCCGGATCCTGGTCGGGTACCAGGCGGAAGTCCAGCTTGGCAAAGGCCTCCGCCGGCAGCACGGTCTTGGAACCTGGGCCCCCATAGCCCGAGTGGAAGCCGTTTACGTTGACGCAGGGCTCCGCATAAAGGCGCTGGTGGAATTCCAGGTTCCTGGCCCCGCCCAGGAAGTCCCGCACGCCCAAGGCTTCCTTCAGCGCCTCCGACTCATCGGGAATCTCCGCTAGCACCTCCATCTCCTTGGGCGAAAGGGGGCGGACCCGGTCGTAAAAACCCGGGATGAGGACCCTTCCCTCCTCATCCCGCAGGCTGGCGATGGCCCGGCTCAAGCGGTAAATGGGGTTTTCCACCACCGCCCCGTAGGAGGAATGCAGGTCAAAGGCAGCGGTGCGCACCCGAAGCTCGAGGGCCACGATGCCCTTAAGGCCGGCATACAGGTAGGGGCGCCCCTTGGCGTCCACCCCCCCTGCCTCCCAGACGATGGCCCCGGACTTCAGGAGGTCCTTTTTATCCCGGACGTAGTCCGCAAGATGGGGGCTTCCCACCTCCTCCTCCCCCTCCACCACGAACTTCACCCGGGGAAGAAAGCCGTGCTTTTCCTGGAATAAGCGCAGGGCCATAACCCTGGCCACCAGCTCCCCCTTGTCGTCGTGGGTACCCCGGCCATACCAGAGGCCGTCCCGTTCCACCAGGCGAAAGGGCTCGGTTTCCCATAACTCCAAGGGATCGGGGGGCTGAACATCGTAGTGGTTGTAAAACAAAAGGACCCTTTCCCCCTCACCCCCCTCGGCGTAGACCACCGGGGGCCCATAACCCCGATGGAGCTCTGCCTTAAGGCCCAGGTCCTGAAGCACCTCGGCCACCTTGGCCGCACCCTCCTCGAGGGCCCTTCCCTCCGCGCTCACCGTGGGCAAGGCCACCAGCTCCTCCAAAAGCACCCTGGCCTCTTCCAGAAACGACCTCATGGTAGACTGAGCATACTATGGTGGAACCTTCCCTGGTCCTCTACGGGACCCTGTACCAGCGGGCCATGGACGTGCTGCAGGAAACCCTGCAGGAAACCGGGGCCCGCTATGCCCTCTTCATTGACCGCAAGGGATTCGTCCTGGCCCACAAGGAGGCCCTCTGGGCCCCCAAGCCCCCGCCCCTGGACTCCCTGGCCACCCTGGTAGCGGGAAACGCCGCCGCCACCCAGGCCCTGGCCAAGCTGCTGGGAGAGGCACGCTTCCAAGAGGTGGTGCACCAAGGGGAACACATGGGGCTCTATGTGGACGAAGCCGGCGAGGCGGCCCTCCTGGTCCTGGTCTTTGACGAGAACGCCCCCCTGGGCAAGATCAAGCTCCACGGGAAGCGGGCGGCGGAAACGCTGGCCCGCCTGGCCGAGGAAGCCCTGGCCAACCCACCCAAGCTGAACCTGGACACCCAGTACCGCGAGGAGGCCAAAGCCCTGCTGGACGAACTCTTCGGCAACTAGCATGAGCACCATCAACTTCGCTAACCGCGAGATCAACTTCAAAATCGTCTACTATGGCCCGGGGCTCTCCGGGAAAACCACCAATCTCAAGTGGATATACAGCCGCATCCCCGAAGGCCGTAAAGGGGAGATGGTTTCCCTGGCCACCGAGGACGAGCGCACCCTTTTCTTTGACTTTCTTCCCCTGGACCTGGGTGAGGTCAAGGGTTTCAAGACCCGCTTCCATCTTTACACCGTGCCGGGGCAGGTCTTCTACAACGCCAGCCGCAAGCTGATCCTGAGGGGTGTGGACGGCATCGTTTTCGTGGCGGATTCCGCCCCCAACCGTCTCCGGGCCAACGCCGAGAGCATGCGCAACATGCGGGAGAACCTGGCGGAATACGGGCTCAAGGTGGAGGACATCCCCGTGGTGCTCCAGGTAAACAAACGGGACCTACCCGACGCCCTTCCCGTGGAGATGATCCAGGCGGTGGTGGACCCCGAAGGGCGCTTTCCCGTCTTCGAGGCCGTGGCCACAGAGGGTAAAGGAGTTTTTGAAACCCTGAAGGAAGTGAGCCGCCAGGTGCTGGCCCGAGTGGGAAGCACTTAGGGATCTCCCTTCCCAAGGGGCGAGGCATCAGGCCTCGCCCCTATCTTCTTGAAAGGAGCCCCCATTGCCTCAGTCCTTCTCATATAGGGACAAATGTACTTCACCCTTTTCTCAGCTTTGGGCTAACATGGGCCCCGTATACGGCAACCTGCCGTAAGGGAGGAAGGGTATGGAGGAAAAACCGGTCGGCGCAATGGGAGTGATAGTGGTTCTTACCCTCACCATCCTCGTCTTCTGGCTGGGGGTATACGCCGTCTTCTTCTCCAGGGGGTAGGGTATGGTGGATGAGCACAAGGCCCACAAAGCGATTCTGGTTTACGAGAAGGGATGGCTGGCCTTCTCCTTGGTCATGCTGGTGGTCTTTATCGCCCTCATCGCCTACACCCTGGCCACCCACACCGCCGGGGTGATCCCTGCAGGGCAGCTGGAGCGGGTGGATCCTACCAAGGTCCAAGACAAAGGCCCGTGGGCCGATCCCGCCCAGGCAGTGGTGCAGACCGGTCCCAATCAGTACACGGTCTATGTCCTGGCCTTAGCCTACAGCTATCAGCCTAACCCCATTGAGGTTCCCAAAGGGGCAGAGATCATCTTCAAGGTTACTAGCCGCGATGTGATCCACGGCTTCCATGTGGAGGGCACCAACATCAACGTGGAGGTTCTCCCCGGGGAGGTGTCCACCGTGCGGTATACCTTCAAAAAGGCCGGGGAATACCGGATCATCTGCAACCAGTACTGCGGCATAGGCCACCAGAACATGTTCGGCAAGGTCGTGGTGAAGGAGTGAGCCATGGCGGTGCGTACCTCTGATTTGAGCCGGATCTACGAGGCCTATCCGGAGAAGAAGGCCACCCTCTACTTCTTGGTCCTGGGCTTCATCGCCGTGATTATTGGAAGCCTCTTTGGCCCCTTCCAGGCCCTGAACTACGGGAACGTGGACGCCTATCCCCTTCTTAAGCGCCTTCTTCCCTTCGTGCAGTCTTACTACCAGGGCCTGACCCTGCACGGGGTGCTCAACGCCATTGTCTTCACCCAGCTTTTCGCCCAGGCCATCATGGTCTACCTGCCCGCCAGGGAGCTGAACCTGCGGCCCAACATGGGGCTCATGTGGCTTTCCTGGTGGATGGCCTTTATCGGCTTGGTCATCGCTGCCCTGCCTCTTCTGGCCAACGAGGCCACGGTCCTCTATACCTTCTACCCACCCCTTAAAGGACACTGGGCCTTCTACCTGGGGGCCAGCATCTTCGTCCTCTCCACCTGGGTTAGCATCTATATTGTCCTGGACCTCTGGCGGCGCTGGAAGGCCCAGCATCCTGGTCAGGTGACCCCCCTGGTCACCTACATGGCCGTGGTGTACTGGCTCATGTGGTTCATCGCCTCCATCGGGCTGGTGCTGGAGGCGGTGCTTTTCCTCCTCCCCTGGTCCTTTGGCCTTATCCAGGGCGTTGACCCCTTGATCGCCCGCACCCTTTTCTGGTGGACGGGCCACCCCATCGTCTACTTCTGGCTTATGCCGGCCTACGCCATCATCTACACCGTGCTTCCCAAGCAAGCAGGGGGCAAGCTGGTATCCGATCCCATGGCCCGTCTGGCCTTCCTGCTCTTCCTTCTCCTCTCCACCCCGGTGGGGTTCCACCATCAGTTCGCCGACCCCGGCATTGACCCCACCTGGAAGATGATCCACTCCATCCTCACCCTCTTCGTGGCCGTGCCCAGTCTCATGACCGCCTTCACCGTGGCCGCCAGCCTGGAGTTTGCTGGCAGGATGCGGGGGGGTAAGGGGCTCTTCGGCTGGATCAAGGCCCTGCCCTGGGATAACCCCGCCTTTGTGGCCCCTGTGCTGGGCCTCCTGGGTTTCATCCCGGGGGGAGCCGGGGGTATCGTCAACGCCAGTTTCACCCTGGACTACGTGGTCCACAACACAGCCTGGATCCCTGGCCATTTCCACCTCCAGGTGGCCAGCCTGGTGACCCTCACGGGCATGGGTTCCTTGTGGTGGCTCATCCCAAACCTCACGGGTAAGCCCATCTCCGATGGGCAAAGGCGGCTCGGCCTGGCAGTGGTCTGGCTTTGGTTCATCGGCATGATGCTCATGGCCCTGGGGCTTCACTGGCAAGGTCTCTTGAACGTACCCAGGCGGGCTTACATCTCCCAGGTGCCAGACGCGTACACCCATGCCGCCCTGCCCATGGTTTTCAACATCCTGGCGGGCATCATCCTGCTGGTGGCCCTCCTCCTTTTCATCTACGGCCTCTTCAGCGTCCTTCTGGGCCGGGAGCGCAAGGCAGAGCTGGCCGAGGCCCCGGTGCCCTTCGCCGAGGTCATCTCCGGCCCCGAGGACCGTCCCTTGGTCCAGGCCATGGACCGGATCGGCTTCTGGTTCCTGGTGGCGGTGATCCTGGTGGTGCTGGCCTATGGCCCCACCCTGGTGCAGCTGTTCAGCAACCTGAACCCGGTGCCGGGGATGCGCCTCTGGTAGATCATGGGTGGCGCAAGGGCCGGAGACTTCCGGCCCTTGACCTTTTTCCCGCAAAGGAAAAGGCTATGGGCGTGGGGTTTATCCCTGGTAGGAGTCTCCCTTGGGTGGTGGGCCTCTCCCTCCTTCCCTTCTTCCTGCAATTTCTGGGACTGGGCTTGGGGGATAAGCTGGGCCAGGGGCTTTGCGGAAGCGCCCTAGGGGTTTCCGAAGCTGAGGCGGTGATGTACGGCTTGGTGAACGAGTACTACCTTTACGGCCAGCTCTTTTTGGTCCTCCTGGCCTTGAAGGTAACCTATGCTCTAGCCCTTTGGGTCCTCCGCTTCATGTACCCGGACAGGGACCCTTCCTTCGCCCCCGTGGTATGGAAGGTTGGGGTGGGGCTTTCTGGGATGTTTCTCCTGCTTTTCCTGGTCACCCGCACCCTGCCCTTGCCCTTTTTCACCCCGTTGGGTCCTGCCCTTCTCTCCCCCGCTCCCCTGGACCCCCTTTCCCTCATCATGGTTCTGCCTGAGCCTTTCTTGCTCTGGCTCTACTTTCGCCATCGTCCATGAAACTTCCTCCCTTGGTTTACCTTTTAGGGCTGGTCAGCTTCCTGATGGATGTGGCCAGCGAGATGGTCTACCCCCTTTTGCCCCTATTCCTCGCCAGCCTGGGCGCAGGAGCCGGGGCCATCGGTTTGGTGGAGGGAGTGGCCGAGGCCACCGCCAGCCTCTTCAAGGTGGTGGGGGGAAGGATTTCGGATCGGGTAGGCCGCAGGAAACCCCTCCTGCTTGCGGGCTATGGCCTTCCCGCCTTTCTCAGACCCATCCTGGCCCTGGCCTCGAGTCCCTGGCACGTCCTCCTCTACCGCTTCCTGGACCGGCTCGGGAAAGGCCTGCGCACCGCACCCCGGGATGCCCTTCTGGCGGAAAGCGTGGACAAAAGCGCCCTGGGGCGGGCCTACGGCCTTCACCGGGGCCTGGACACCCTGGGGGCCACCGTGGGACCCTTTCTGGCCTTCCTTCTCCTGCCCCAGGTGGGGGTGCGGGGGGTGTTTTGGCTTTCCGCCATTCCCGCCTTCCTGGCCGTGCTCACGCTCCTTTGGATCCGGGAAGCCAGAAGCGTAAAGGTGGCCACGGACTCCCTTCCATCCCTTCGGTCAGGCTACCTAAGGACCCTACCGGCCGCCTACCGGCGCTTCCTCCTGGTTTCCAGCATCTTTGCCCTGGCCCTTTCCTCCAATGCCTTCCTTCTCCTTCGGCTCAAGGACCTAGGCCTCCCGCAGGAGCAAGTCACCCTGGCCTACACCGGCTACAACTTCCTTTATGCCCTTTTGTCCTACCCTCTGGGCGGCCTTGCGGACCGGGTGGGGTTAAGGCGGGTGGTGGCCTTGGGATTTGCCCTTTACGCCACGGTCTACCTGGGTTTCGCCTGGGCTGAGACGGCGTTTTGGGGCGTGGCCCTCCTGCTTCTTTACGCCCTGTACTCGGCGGCCTTTGAAGGGGCGAGCCGGGCCTATCTGGCCACCCTCATACCCCAGGAGGCCAAGGCCACCGCCATCGGCCTTTACCACACGGTGGTGGGGATTCTGCTCCTTCCGGCCAGCTTGATCTTCGGCTTTCTCTGGCAAAGTTATGGGCCTGAGCTGGCCTTCAGCGTGGGGGCGGGTCTGGCCCTTTTGGCTCTCCTGCTTTTCCTGCTTGACGGAAGGAGGGCCAGGCCCTAACCTGATAGAGGTCCTTCGGGGCCTCGAGGAGGAAGGGGCCAAAAGCGCCTTCCCCCCTGACGGAGGTAGAGATGCCCATCAGCAAAGAGGAAAAGCAAAAGGTCATAGAGGAGTTCGCCCGCTTCCCCGGGGATACGGGGAGCACTGAGGTGCAGGTGGCCTTACTCACCTTGCGCATCAACCGGCTTTCCGAGCACCTCAAGGTCCACAAGCACGACCACCATTCCCACCGCGGCCTTCTCATGCTGGTGGGGCAGAGGCGCAGGCTTCTCCGCTACCTGGAGCGGGAAGACCCCGAGCGCTACCAGGCCCTGGTTGAGAAACTGGGCCTTAGGAAGTAAACTGGTAACCAGGTCGGGGGCGGGGCCTTAGGGCTCCGCCTTTCGCTTGAGGAAACTATGCCGGAAGCCACACCCAACACCCCACAGGCCCATAGGTACGAAACCCAGGTGGCTGGCCGCCCCCTGGTGCTGGAGGCAGGGAAATACGCCAAACAGGCCTCGGGCTCGGTCCTGGTGCGCTACGGCGACACCGTGGTCCTGGCCACCGCCCAGGCCTCCGAGGAGCCCATAGAGGCGGACTTCCTCCCCCTCACCGTGGAGTTTGAGGAGCGGCACTACGCCGTGGGCAAAATCCCGGGAAGCTTCATGCGCCGGGAAGGGCGGCCCGGGGAAAAGGCCATTCTCTCCGCCCGCATGACGGACCGGCCCATCCGCCCCCTCTTCCCCAAGGGGTTCCGGCACGAGGTACAGGTGATCGTCACCGTGCTCTCCGCCGACCAGAAGAACCCCCCGGACATCCTGGGGCCCACGGCGGCCAGCGCCGCCCTCATGCTTTCGGACATTCCCTGGGAAGGCCCCGTGGCCGCGGTGCGGGTGGGCCTCATTGGGGGGCAGTTCGTCCTGAACCCCACCCTGCAGGAGCTGGAGGAAAGCGCCCTGGACCTGGTGGTGGCGGGAAGCCGGGACGCCATCCTTATGGTGGAGGCCGGGGCCCAGGAGGTAGATGAGGAAACCCTGGTCCAGGCCCTGGAGTTCGCCCACCGGGAGATGCAGCCCATCCTGGACCTGCAGGAGGAGATGGCCAAGGCCTTGGGCAAGCCCAAGATGGCCTGGACCCCACCGGAGACCCTCAGCGAGGAGGAGAAGGAAGCGTTCTACCGCTTGGCCGTGGAGCGGGGGCTTTCCGCTGTGCTCCAAACCGCCAGCAAGGGGGAGAGGAGCCGGGCCCTCGAGGCCTTCGCCGAGGCCCTGGTGGCCGAGGCCCTGCCCAAGCTGGAGGACGGCACCCCGGACGAGAGCAAGAAACCCCTCTACGAAAGCGCCTTTGACGAGGTGGTGCGCAGAGAGCTCAGGCGCCTCGTGCTGGAGGAAGGCAAGCGGGCGGATGGCCGCACCCCCAAGGACCTCCGGCCCATCTGGATCGAGGTGGACGTCCTGCCCCGCACCCACGGCTCCGCCGTCTTCACCCGGGGGGAGACCCAGGTGCTGGGCACCGTCACCCTGGGCACGGGACGGGACGAGCAGATCATCGACGACCTGGGGATTGACGAAACGGAAAAGTTCCTGGTGCACTACAACTTCCCCCCCTTCTCCACCGGGGAGGTTAAGCGCCTGAGGGGGGTTTCCCGCCGGGAGATAGGCCACGGCAACCTGGCCAAGCGGGCCCTGAAGGCGGTCCTGCCTCCCGAGGAGGCCTTCCCCTACACCATCCGGGTGGTGGGGGATGTGCTGGAGTCCAATGGCAGCAGTTCCATGGCCACGGTCTGTGCGGGATGCCTGGCCCTGATGGACGCGGGTGTTCCCCTCAAGGCGCCGGTGGCCGGGGTGGCCATGGGTCTTGTGTGGGAGGGGGAGCGGGCGGTGATCCTCACCGACATCCTGGGGCTCGAGGATGCCCTGGGGGACATGGACTTCAAGGTGGCGGGAACCCGAAAGGGGGTCACCGCCTTGCAGATGGACAACAAGGTGGGTGGGCTTCCCCGGGAGGTGCTGAAGGAAGCCCTCATGCAGGCCCGTGAGGCCCGCATGAAGATCCTGGACCTCATGGAAAGCGTCCTTCCCGCCCCGCGCCCCGAGCTCAAGCCCTTCGCTCCCCGCATCCTCTCCCTGAAGGTCCCGGTGGAGAAGATCGGCCTCGTCATCGGGCCCGGGGGGAAGAACGTGCGGGCCCTCGAGGAGCTTGGGGTGGAGGTGGACATCGAGGAGGACGGGACGGTGCGCATCTACTCCAGCGACATGGAGGCGGCCCAGAAGGCCAAGAAGCGCATCGAGGAGCTCACCATGGAGGCCAAGGTGGGCGAGATCTACGAGGGCACCGTCACCAAAATCACCCCCTTTGGGGCCTTCGTGAGCCTGTTCCCCGGCACCGAAGGGCTCCTTCACATCAGCCAGATCGCCCCCGGCCGGGTGGAGCGGGTGGAGGACCACTTGAAGGTGGGGGACGTGATCAAGGTCAAGGTGCACCGCATCGACGAGCGGGGCAAGATCGACCTGATCCGGCCCGAGCTGGAGGGCAAGATCCCCCCCAGGCGGCGCAGCTAGCCCTGGGGGGTTTTCCTTAGGGCAAGATCCCGGCCAGGCCGGGAAGATGGGAGGTTTATGGAAAACCAAGAACGCAAGCCAAGGAAAAGACGGCGCAGAAGGCCATCGGACGCCGCTCCCCCAGGCCTTGGAGAGGGTAAGGACTACGTGGAGATCATTCCCCTAGGGGGGATGGGGGAGATCGGCAAGAACATCACCGTCTTCCGCTTCCGGGACGAGATTTTCGTGCTGGACGGGGGGCTTGCCTTCCCCGACGAGGCCATGCCCGGGGTGGACCTCCTCATCCCCCGGGTGGACTACCTCATCGAAAACCGGCACCTCATCAAGGCTTGGATCCTGACCCACGGACACGAGGACCACATCGGGGGGCTTCCCTTCATCCTCCCCATGGTCTTCGGGAAGGAAAGCCAGGTGCCCATCTACGGGGCCAAGCTTACCCTGGGCCTCCTAAAGGGGAAGCTGGAGGAGTTCGGTTTGAGGCCGGGGAGCTTCAACCTCAAGGAGATCTCCCCCGATGACCGCATCAGCGTGGGGCGCTACTTCACCCTGGACCTCTTCCGCATGACCCACTCCATCCCCGATAACTCCGGGCTGGTCATCCGCACCCCCGTCGGCACCATCGTGCACACCGGGGACTTCAAGCTGGACGCCACCCCCATAGACGGTAAACTCTCCCACCTGGCCAAGGTGGCCCAGGCGGGGGCGGAAGGGGTCTTACTCCTCATCGCCGACTCCACCAACGCCGAGCGCCCCGGCTACACCCCGAGCGAGATGGAGATCGCCAAGGAACTGGACCGGGTCATCGGCCGGGCCCCGGGCAGGGTCTTCGTCACCACCTTCGCCAGCCACATCCACCGCATCCAGGCGGTGATCTGGGCGGCGGAGAAGTATGGGCGCAAGGTGGCCATGGAGGGGCGGAGCATGGTGCGGTTCAGCCGCATCGCCATGGAGCTGGGCTACCTCAAGGTGAAGGACCGCCTCTACACCCTGGAGGAGGTCAAGGACCTCCCCGACCACCAGGTGCTGATCCTGGCCACGGGAAGCCAGGGGCAGCCCATGTCCGTCCTCCACCGCCTGGCCTTTGAAGGCCACGCCAAGATGGCCATCAAGCCCGGGGACACGGTGATCCTCTCCAGCAGCCCCATCCCCGGCAACGAGGAGGCGGTGAACCGGGTCATCAACCGGCTCTACGCCCTGGGGGCTTACGTCCTCTACCCCCCTACCTACAAGGTTCACGCCTCGGGGCACGCCTCCCAAGAGGAGCTCAAGCTCATCCTGAACCTCACCACCCCCCGTTTCTTCCTCCCCTGGCACGGGGAGGTGCGCCACCAGACCAACTTCAAGTGGCTGGCGGAGTCCATGAGCCGTCCCCCGGAGAAAACCCTTATCGGGGAGAACGGGGCCATTTACCGCCTAACCCGGGACACCTTTGAGAAGGTGGGCCAGGTGCCCTCCGGGGTCCTTTATGTGGACGGCCTGGGGGTTGGGGACATCACCGAGGAGATCCTGGCCGACCGCCAGCACATGGCCGAGGAGGGAATCGTGGTCATCACGGCCTTAGCGAGCCAGGACCCGGTGGTGGAGGTGGTGTCCCGGGGGTTTGTCAAGGCCGGGGAGCGGCTTTTGGGCGAGGTGAAGCGCATGGCCCTCGAGGCCCTGCAAAACGGGGTGCGGGAGAAGAAGACCCTGGAACGCATCCGGGACGACATCTACTTCCCGGTGAAAAAGTTCCTGAAGAAGGCCACGGGCCGGGATCCCATGATCCTTCCCGTGGTCATCGAGGGGTGAATCATGTACCGAAGCCTTCTTCTTCCCACAGATGGAAGCCCGGCCGCCGAAGCTGGGGTAAAGGAGGGGCTCCGCCTGGCCAAGGCCCTGGGGGCCCGGGTGGCCTTTCTCTACGTGCTGGAGCCCGTAGGGCCCAGGCTTTTCCTGGGCCCGGAAACCCTTCCCTACTACCAGGCCCTGGTGGAGGACATGCGGAAAGAGGGCATGGCCGCCTTGGACCGGGCCACCCGCATGGCGGAGGAGCTCGGGGTGGGATTTGAGGCCCATCTCCTCGAGGGGCGGGCGGCGGAGGCCATCCTTAAGGAGGCGGGAAAGCACGATCTTTTGGTGATGGCCACCCACGGACGGACGGGGTTGGATGCCGTGCTTTTGGGTAGCGTGGCCCAGGAGGTGGTCCGCAGAAGCTCCAAACCGGTCCTGGTAGTCCCCTACCGCACCAGCGGAAGCGAAGCCGCAAGCAGGTAAAGGGCCACGATGGCCCAGGAATCGTAGGCCAGGACCCATAGCTTTCTCAGGCTCTGGTACATGAGCCCGGTGAGCACCGTCCCTGCCATACCCAAAAGCACCAGGACGCTCAGCAGATGGCTTCCCCCCACCTGGATCAGCAGCGGGCCAGGCGCCAGGACATCCGCGTAGGAGAGCAGAAAGCTGTTAAACATCACGCTCCCCACCACGTTGCCCAGGGCCAAGTCCACCGCCCCCAGGCGGGCAGCCGCCAGGGTCACCGTGGCCTCAGGCAAGGTGGTGACCAACCCCACCAAGAAGGTGCCCACCCAGGCCTGGCCCAGCCCGGTTTCCCGGGCTAGGGCCTCGGCCAAATCCGGAAGCAAGACCGCCGCCCCCACCAAAACCCCAGCCCCCAGGAGGTAGCGCCCCAAGGCACTTCTCAAAGGAATTTGGGCGTAGGCCTCCTCCTCGAGGACCTCATCGTGGGGGAAACGCCTGGCGTAGCGAAAGGAAAGCCACAGGGCCAAAAGGTACAGGGGAAAAAGCCCCAGGGCAAACCATCCGACTCGCCCCAGACCCCGCTCTGCCAAAAGGCCAAGCCCTGCCACCGCCAACAGGAGGACCACGAGTCCCAGGCTCAAGGCGTGCCCCTGGCTGGCCCGGACGGTGAGGGGACGGGGATGGACGGCATCCAGCACCGTGAGCAGAAGAAAGTTGACCATGCTGGCCCCAAGGAGGTTCCCCACGGCGATATCGGGGAGGCCCTGAAGGGCAGCGCTGGTGACGTTGAAGAGTTCGGGGAGGCTGGTGGTGATACCCACCAGGAAAAGCCCCATAAAGGTGCGGCCGAGGCCGGTCTTTTCCGATAGCACATCCCCGTAAAAGGCCACCTGCCGCCCAGCCAGGAGGATGACCAAGGCCACCGCCAAGAAGGCCAGCCAGGTCATAGCTGGGACTGAAGCAGGCGGAGCAGGTCAAACCGGGTGATGATCCCCAGAGGCTTACCCTCCCCATCCACCACGGGAACGTGGTTGATGTCGTAGGCCAGCATGAGCTCCAAGACGCGGGAAAGCGGTTCCTCCGGCCCCACGGCGTGCACCGGGCTGCTCATGATCTCCTCTATCCGGGTACTCTTGGCCTCCGCCAAAACTGCTTCCAGGCCGTCAGAACCCAGGAAGCGACCCAGAAGCATGGGGGCCCGAAAGGTGGAAAAGGGCACGCCCCGTTCCTTAAGGAAATCGCTTTCCGTCACAATGCCCACCAAGCGGCCCTCTTTGTCCACCACCAGCACGCTCCCGATTCCTTTCCCCAACATCAGCTGGGCCACCTCCGCCAGGGAGGTATCCGGAAGCACACTCACCACTGGGCTGGTCATGGCGTCCTTGGCCTTCATCTCTTAACCTCCTTCCGCCATACTAACCGGTCTATTCCTTCAGCCATGAGCCAGGCAAGGAGAGCCATACCCAAGGCCAGCCCCCAGATCCATGCGGGCACCGGAACGGCTTCCAAAACTCCCGGGGCCAGGGTGCCCAGCAGGAGCTGAATGACGATGCCCAAAGCCACAGCCCCGTGCAAATACGGGTTGGGCAGGGGCATCAGGTGGGTGTGCCGAGCAGCGTAAGCGAAGAAGAGCTGGCCCAGGGTCATGAAGTGGAAAGTGGCGGTACGCGCCACCTCGGCGGCACCCAAAGGGGCTTGGATCCGCCCCCATCCCGGCAGAAGGGCCAAGAGCGACAAGGCAAAGGCGGCCTTGATGGTTCCCGTGAGGAGGATGAACCGCAAGGAGGGAGCGTCCAAAAGGGGGCTGTCCTTGGGCCTGGGCGGCCGCTCCAATACCCCGGGATTACGGTCCAGGGCCAAGGCAAGGGCGGGAAGGCCATCGGTCACCAGGTTGATCCAGAGAATCTGCACCGCGGTGAGGGGAAGAAGCAGGTACCCAGCCTCGTCCCTGAGGTTGAGGAGAGCGGCAAACACCATGCCCAAGGCCACCACCAAGACCTCAGAGAGGTTAGTGGAGAAGAGGAAGCGAATGAACTTCTGGATGTTCTCGTAGATGCTCCGCCCCTCTTCAATGGCCGCCACGATGGTGGCGAAGTTATCATCCATGAGAACCAGGTCCGCCACCTCCCGGGAGACATCCGAGCCCCGTTGGCCCATAGCCACCCCCACGTCCGCCCGCTTGAGGGCCGGGGCGTCGTTTATTCCGTCCCCGGTCATGGCCACCACCTCGCCTGCCTTCCGAAAAGCTTCTACTATGCGGAGCTTATCCTCAGGCTTGACCCTGGCGAAGACATCCACCTCTAGAAGCTCTTCGTCGGAGAGTTCCCCGATCTCGTCCCCGGTGGCCACCACTTCCGCAGGAATACCCACCTGGCGGGCGATGGCCAAGGCAGTGGCCGGGTGATCCCCCGTGACCATCACCACCCTGACCCCTGCCTTCAACACCTTGGCCACCGCCTCCGGTACCTCCGGACGTGGAGGATCCAGAAGGAGGACGAAGCCCAAAAAGCTTAGCCCCTCTTCCCTCTCCCCCTCGCCATGGGCCAAGGCCAGCACCCGGAAGCCCTCCTTTGCATAGGCCTCCGCCTGTTCCAAAAGGGAAGCTTTGTCCTCCGGGCTTAGGGCAAGGCGGGGGATAAGGGCCTCGGGAGCCCCTTTGAGGAAGCTTCCCTCGGGCGTGGTAACCCGCATGTACTTCCAGGCGCTGTCAAAGGGCCTTTCAGAGAGCCTGGGGTGTTCATGGCGCACTTGCTGCACATTCAGGTGCCGGGCCGCATAGCGCAAAAGACCCAGTTCCAAGGGGTCCCCTGCGCCGGTTTCCAGATCGGCATCGTTGCAGAGGACCATGGCGAGAAGAGCCCTCTGGGGGTCCGGCCCCACCACCTTTTGCACCTCCATGCGGTTTTCCGTGAGGGTACCCGTCTTGTCGGTGGCGATAACGGTAACGCTCCCCAAGGCCTCCACCGCAGCAAGGCGCCGCACCACCGCCTTGCGGCGGGCCATGCGCTCCACCCCCAGGGCCAAGGCCAGGGTGAGCACGGCAGGAAGCCCCTCGGGCACCGCCGCTACCGCCAGGGCCACGGCGAAGAGAAGGACTTGGGCGGAAAAGCCCTCCGCCAGAAAACCCAGTGCCACTAGGGCTGCGGCAAGCCCCATCACCCAGCGGGCCACCCTATGGCCAAAGGCCTCGAGGCGCCGCTCCAGCGGAGTTTTTTCCTCTTCCATCTCTGCCAGAAGCCCGGCGATGCGGCCCATGGCGCTCCTTAGGCCGGTACGGCTTACCTCCATTAAGGCCCTTCCCCGCACCAACAGGGTGCCGGAAAAGACCTCGTCCCTTACCCTCTTCTCCACCGGAACGCTTTCCCCGGTAAGGAGGCTTTCATCCACCAAGACCCCGCTGGCCTCCAGGAGCACCCCATCTGCCGGTATGCGGTCCCCTGCCTCCAGGCGCACCACATCCCCGGGCACGATCTCCCGGCTGGGGAGGTGCTGGAAGCGACCATCTCGGAGGACCCAGGCCATGGGCTCCGCCAGGGCTTTAAGACGCCTAAGGGCCTCCTCGGAGCGCTTCTCCTGCAGGGTACCCAGGGTAGCGTTGAGGATCAGGATGGCCAGAATGGCCAAGGCCTCCAGGGGAAGCCCATGGGCTCCCTCATAGAGCCAAAGGCCCAGGTCCACCGCCAAGGCAAAGAGGAGGATGTAGATGAGAGGGCTTTGAAACTGGCGCAGGAACCGTTGCCAAAGGGGTTCAGAGGGTTTTTCCGGAAGGGCGTTGGGGCCGTATTCTACCAAGCGTTTTTGCGCCTCCTGTGAGGTAAGCCCCCGCATAGGGGCATGATACCTGGAGCGCCGGGGACTTATTGTCCCCCACCTGGGCCCTGCGGTAAGATGACGCCATGCTGCAGTACCCGGAGCTACCCCTAGGAAGCCCCTTGATCGACGCCGAGCTTCCCGACCCACGAGGAGGACGGTACCGGCTTTCCCAGTTCCAGGAACCCCTCTTGGCCGTGATCTTCATGTGCAACCACTGCCCCTACGTGAAGGGCTCCATCCAGGAGATCGTGAGCCTGGCGGAGAAGTACCGGGGCCGGGTGGCCTTCGTGGGCATCAACCCCAATGACTACGAGCGCTACCCCGACGACGCCCCGGAGAAGATGGTGGAGTTCGCCAAGGAACACGGCATCTTCTTCCCCTACCTTCTGGATGAGAGCCAGGAAGTGGCCAAGGCCTACAAGGCCTTGCGCACCCCCGAGGTCTTCCTCTTCGACGAAAGGCGCCTCCTCCGCTACCACGGCCGGGTGAACGATAGCCCCAAGTTCCCCGAACAGGTCCAGACCCACGACCTCGAGGCCGCCATCGAAGCCCTGCTCAGGGGGGAGGAGCCACCCCTTAAGGAGGCTCCCGCCATCGGCTGCACCATCAAGTGGCGGCCTGGGAATGAGCCCGAGGTCAAAATCGGCTAATCCCCAGACGAGGGCCTTATAGGATGGAGGCGGTTTACCCCGCCCTGCTACGGGCGGTTGAGGAGGATATGCATGCGCGTATTGGTAACGGGCGGAGCGGGTTTCATCGGTAGCCACATCGCGGAAAGCCTGGTGCGCGAGGGTGTGGAGGTGGCGGTCTTGGACAACCTCTCCACGGGCAGACGGGAAAACGTCCCCAAAGGCATCTACTTCTACAAGGTGGACCTCAGGGACAAGGAAAGCTTGGAAAGGGTCTTTAGGGAGTTCCGCCCCACCCACGTTTCCCACCAGGCGGCCCAGGCCTCGGTGAAGGTAAGCGTGGATAACCCCACCCTGGACTTCGAGGTGAACCTCCTGGGCGGTTTGAACCTCCTCGAGGCCATGCGGAAGTGGGGGGCGGAGAAAATGGTCTTCGCCTCCACCGGGGGAGCCATCTACGGGGAGGTTCCCGAAGGGGAACGGGCCGAGGAAACCTGGCCCCCCAAACCCAAAAGCCCCTATGCCGCCAGCAAGGCCTCCTTTGAGCACTACCTCTCCGCCTACGGGCAAAACTACGGGCTCAAGTGGGTGTCCCTGCGCTACGGCAACGTCTACGGCCCCCGGCAGGACCCCCACGGGGAGGCCGGGGTGGTGGCCATTTTCTCGGAAAGGATCCTCAAGGGAGAACCGGTCACCCTCTACGCCAGAAGGACCCCCGGGGACGAGGGATGCGTGCGGGACTACATCTACGTGGCCGACGTGGTGCGGGCCCACAACCTGGCCCTGAAGGGTCTGGAGGGAATCTACAACGTGGGAACGGGGGAGGGACACACCACCCAGGAGGTCCTCCTGGCGGTGGCCGAGGCCGCCGGTAAGAGTCCAGAGGTCAACCCAGCCCCTCCGCGTCCTGGTGATCTGGAAAGAAGCGTGCTCTCTCCCTTGAAGCTCATGGCCCACGGCTGGCGGCCCGAGGTGGGTTTCCGGGAGGGCATCCGGCTCACCGTGGAATACTTCCGCACCCGTTGACATACCCCCCTCCCCTATCCGATGATGGGGGGTATGAGTGCTCGTTTCTTTCACCCCGCCTGGTTCGCCTTGGTCATGGGGGGAAGCGGGGTGGCCCTTGCCTTCCACCGCTTCGGCCTCGAGGCCCTGGCCCTGGTGAATTACGGTGTGGTGGCCCTTCTCTTCCTCGCAAGCCTGGGTATATTCCTGGCCAAACTCTTCGGCCACCGGGACCGGGTCTGGGAAGAGCTCCATCATCCCCTTCTTTCCCAGCTTTACGCCACCTTCCCCCTGGCCTTCTTGCTCTTCAGCCTGGCCACCCACGAGGTTTTGGGGCAAGGGAAGCTGGCCCTGGTCCTCTTTACCGTGGGCTCACCCCTGGTCCTCCTCCTGAGCCTCCTTCTCAGCTATTTGATCTTCACCCGCATGCGCCTTCCCTTCGAGGCCGCCAACGGCACCTGGTTCATCCCGCCAGTATCCTCCATCGTGGTGCCCCTGGCGGGAGGCCCCCTCCTGCCCCTTATGGGCCCCTGGGCCAAGGAGGCGTTCTACTGGATGCTCATGTTCCTGGGGCTTGGCCTCATCCTCTTCCTCTGGGTGGGGGCGAACCTCCTGGCCCGACTCTACGCCCACGAACGCCCGGCCCCCGAGCTGGTCCCCAGCTTTTTCATCGGCCTCGCCCCGGTGGGGGTGGGGATCCTCGCTCCCCTCTCCCTCCTTAAGGGCGCCAAGGCCCTGGGCTTGTTCCCAGGAGGCCTCGAGGGCCTATACCTGTTCGGGATCGCCCTATGGGGCCTGGGCGGGTGGTGGTTTGTCCTGGCCATGGCCCTTTTTCTGGAAAACCTTCTCCTCCACCGGGTGCGGTTAGGGTTCCAGCCCGGGCTATGGGCCTTCGTCTTTCCCATGGCGGCCTTCACCCTGGCCACCAGGACCCTGGCCGAGGGCCTGCACAGCCTACTCCTGCACCTCCTAGCCCAGGGGCTCTTCCTGGTGCTCCTGGCCTTCTACCTGCCCCTGCTGATCCGTAGCCTTCTGGCCTTCCTCCGCCTGGAAACCCTCAGGCCCTTTGGCCAACAGGCGCCTGGCCAGGCGCACCCGAGCCCGCAGGGCCGCTAAGGTCTTTCGGTCTTCCTTAAGGCGCTTTCTGGCCCGGGCCATCGCCTCCGCCCGGGCCTTGGGCCCCACACCCCCCAGGACTTCCCGGCGGGCGAAAAAGCCCTCGAGGCTCATCCAGGCGATGAGTTCCTCCCGCTCCACCCCCAAGAGCTCGGGCCGGACCCCCGGCAAAGCCCCCTGTACCCGCCGGTACGCCTCGGCAAGGGGCACCCCCTTGCGCACCAACAGGTCCACCGCCTCCGAGGCCAGGACCTCCGGGGAGAGCTCCTCCAGGAGGAGGGCTGGCTCAAACTGGCTTTCCTCGAGGGCCACCCGGGTAAGCTCCAACGCCGCCTCGGCGCTTCCCAAAAGGGCCGTCAAGGGCTCCAGTACCCCCGTGGAGTGGTCGTTCAAGTCGGTGAAGGGGGTGTTGTGGTTCAGGGAAGCCAAGGTACCCATTCCACCCACCAGCTGGCCCGCATAGATGCGGGCGTGCTCCAGCACCACGGGATTTCGCTTCTGCGGCATGAAGCTGGAACCCTGGGCCAACCCCTCCCCTACCACGAAGGCCCCCCGCTCCGCCAGGGCCAGCAGGTCGGTGAGGAAACGGGAGAGGCTGGTGCCCAGTCCCGCCAGGGCCGAGGCCAGCTCCAGGGCATAATCCCCAGAGGCCACGGCATCCAGGGTGTTCTCCACCGGTCCCGCAAAACCCAAAAGCGCAGCCAGCCGCCTGCGGTCCACAGGGTAGGGGTTTCCCGCCAGGGCACTGGCCCCCAAGGGACAGCGGTCCAAGGTATCCAAAGCCTGCCTCAGGCGGCGGAAATCCCTCTCCAAAAGGGCCGCTACCCCCAGAAGGTAATGGTCCAAGGTGGAGGGCTGGGCGGGCCGGTGGTGGGTGCGCAGGACCAGAGGAACCCCAGCATGGGTTTCCGCCACCCGCAAAAGCACCTCCCGCAGGCGGAGGAAATCCCCCAGCAAGGCCAACACCCGGTCCCTCAGGTAAGCGCGAAAGGCCGTGAGGTCCAGGTCGTTGCGGGATAGCCCCCGGCGTATGGCCCCCGCCACCTCTTCCCCCCAGTGCTCGGCAAGCTGGGAGTAGATGGAGAAGAAGACATCCTCCACCTCCCCCGTAAAGCTGGGCAAGGGAAGGGTACGGAGTTCCTGCAAAGCCGTCACCGCCTCCTCCGCCCTGGGAATGCCCAACCGGGAAAGCTCCATGGCGTAGGCGGTCAGGGCATCAAAGAAATGGGGGACCAGGGCCTCGCGGGCAAAGCGGTAGTGGCGGCCCAGGACAAAGCGGCGGTAAACGGTGTGCCAACGCATGCTTTCATCCTAGACCTTCCCGAAGGACTTGACGGGTGGCTTCGGGCATGGTATTTTTCCGAGTACAACCCGAAAGGAGGCGTACGATGAAGCGCAGGGAGTTTTTGAAGAAGCTGGGTGTAGGTGCATTGGCCGCGGTGGGCATGCCCTATATCGCCACCGCCCAGGCTCGACCGGTGAAGCTGGCCACACTCCTTCCCCTCACAGGACCCTTCGCCTTTGCAGGTAACGCCGGTCGCGAAGGCTTCGTGGACGGGGTGGACTACGTGAACGAGGTCCTGGGGGGCGTGGGTGGCCGCAAGCTGGAGCTCATTGTGGAGGATACCGGCTACGACGTGGCCAAGGGCACGGCCGCCTTCAACCGGGTGGTATCCCGGGAACGCCCCGATGAGCTCCTCTTCGTATACGGGGACTCCACGGGGCTCTCCAAAGCCTTGGCCCCGGAGATCGCCCGCATGGGCCTTCCCTACTCCGCCACCAGCTTCGCCAACGAGCTGGCCGACCCCAAGACCTACCCCACCATCTTCGTTTTCGGCCCCACCTACAACGACATGATGGAGGCCCTCCTACGCCAGATACGCCTGCAAAAGGGCCGGGCCCGGATCGCCTTGGTCTACTCCAACACGGAGTTCGGCCGCGATCCCATCCCCTACGCCAAGGAGCGGGCCAAGGCCTTAGGGATGGAGATAGTCCACGAGGAAGTCACGCCCCCGGCCTTCACGGACGCCACCCCCGTGGTCCTCAACCTGCGCCGGGCCAATCCCGACTTCGTGATCCTCCAGGGCTACGTCCTTTCCGCGGAACCCTTGATCCTCCGCACCGCCAGGGAGCAAGGCTTAAGGGCCCAGTTCATGGGCACCTACTACTCGGCAGAGCTGGCCCTCATCCAGCGGGCAGGCCCCGCCGCCGAGGGCTTCACCGTGACCTACCACAACGCCTACTGGTACGACACCCTGGTGCCGGCGGTGAACGAGCTAAGGAAGTCCCGCCAGAAAAAGGGACGGGACACCTCCTACCGGCCCACCTACTACATGGGGAGCGTGGCCGTGGCCTTGGCCATCGCCGAGGCCATGCGCCGGGCAGCCCAGGCGGGAAAGCTCACCCGGGCCGGGCTGGTGGAGCAACTGGAGAAGATCGGGGACTATAACGCCATGGGCCTAACGCGGGGCTTCCAGTTCGTGAACCACCGCCTCCCCTATACCAAGCTCTACCGGGCCAGCGTGAAGGACGGGCGCTTCAACGCCATCACCGACTGGATCAAGCTGGCCTGACCCCTGTTCCGCCCCCAGGCTTCCCGTGCCTGGGGGCAGCCCAACACGCCTATGCCCGACCTTCTACCGTATCTCATCGGCGGCCTAGCCAACGGAGCCCTCTACGGCCTTCTGGCCTTGGGTTTCGTCTTGGTCTACCGGGCCACCAGCGTGGTGAACTTCGCCATCGGCGAGTTCCTCCTGGTGGGGGCTTACCTGACCTATACCTTCGCCCTCTTCCTCCCCTTACCCCTGGCGATACTGGCTGCCTTGCCCCTCGCCTTCCTCTTTGGACTCCTGGTGGAACGGGGTTTCGTGCGACCGCTTTTGGGCAGGAGCGTGGTGGCGGTGATCATGGCCACCATCGGCCTGGCCGCGGCTCTGGACGGCGGGGTCCAGCTGGTCTGGGGGCCAGACCTAAAGTACCTTAGGGGGGAGTTGCCCCAGCTCGGTTTTCAGCTAGGAGACACCTTCGTGCCCCCCCGGGCCGTCTGGAACCTGGTTCTGGCCTTGCCTTTGGGGTTTGGCCTCCTTTGGCTCCTCAGGAAAAGCCGCTATGGGGTCTTGGTGCGGGCCATCTCCGAGCGGGAGGTGGCCGCGCTGGCCCTGGGCATCCCCACCGCCCGCATCCTGGCGGGAGTTTGGGGGATCTCCGCCCTCCTGGCCACCCTCGCCGGGGCCCTTCTGGCTGCGGCCAGCGGGGTAGGGCCCAACCTGGTCTTCTTGGGACTAAAGGTCTTCCCCGTGGCCATCCTGGGGGGATTGGACTCGGTGGGGGGAGCGCTTTTGGCGGGGTTGATCCTTGGGGTCCTCGAGGCCCTCTCCCAGCGCTATCTGGAACCCCTCCTTCCCGGTTTCACCGAGGCCCTGCCCTTCGTGGTGGTGCTCCTGGTCCTTCTGGTGAGGCCCTATGGGCTATTGGGCGAGCGGCAGATTGAGAGGGCGTGACACCACCCCGCCCTGGCTGACGCCAGGGTGGGAACCCAGGGAGAACCCTTCTCCAAACTCCGTGGGCATGGAGGTTGCCAAAGCATGATCCTAGCTGTAGAGAACCTCAAGGTAGTCTACCGGGGGGTGATCCTGGCCCTGGATGGGGTCTCCCTGGAGGTCAGGGAGGGAGAAGCGGTGGCCCTGTTGGGCCCCAACGGGGCCGGCAAGAGCTCCTTGGTGCGGGCCGTAGCCGGCCTGCTATCCCAGTTTGAAGGGCGGGTGCTGGACGGGCACGTCCGCCTCTTCAGGGAGGACACCACCCACCTGGACCCGGTGCGCATCACGGGCCTTGGGCTTACCGCGGTCCTCGAGGGGCGCCCCATCTTCCGCTACCTGACCCCGGTGGAGAACCTGGTGGCGGCGGGACACCGCCTTTCCCCACGGGAGCTCAAAGAGGGCATGGAGGAGGTCTTCGCCCGCTTTCCCCGGCTTTACGAAAGGCGCCACGAGCAGGCGGGCTACCTTTCGGGGGGCGAGCAGCAGATGCTCCTTCTGGGGATGGCCCTTCTCACCCGGCCCAAGGTGCTGGTGGTGGATGAGCCTTCCCTGGGCCTCGCCCCCAAGCTGGTGGAAGAGGTGATGCGCACCCTGGAGGCCCTAAGGCGGGAGAAAAACCTGAGCCTCCTCTTGGTGGAGCAAAACGCCCGGGCGGCCCTCTCCATCGTGGACCGGGTTTACGTGCTGGAGCGGGGCCGGGTGGTGTTTGAGGGGGATGCCAAAGCTGCCCAGGAGGACCAGGATGTGTTGGAGTTCTACCTGGGCAAGGAAGAGGTGGGCTTCCGCCAGTCCAAGCGCTACCGCAGGAGGAAGCGATGGGTGTGATCCTCGAGGCCAAGAACCTCCACCTCGCCTTCAAGGGGGTCAAGGCCCTGGTGGGGGTGGAGTTCCGCGTAGCTGAGGGGGAGTTCTTCGCGGTGATCGGGCCCAACGGGGCAGGGAAAACCACCCTCTTGAACGTCCTTTCCGGGGTGTACGAGCCCGACGAGGGAGAGGTAACCTTCCTGGGCCAAAACCTCCGGGGGAAAAGCCCCCAGGAAAGGGCCCGGATGGGCCTGGCCCGCACCTTCCAAGGCTTGGAGATCTTCCGGGGCATGAGCGTTTTGGATAACGTGAAGCTAGGGGCCGAGCTAGCCCTGTCCACCTACCCCCTGGCCCTCCCCCGGGCCCAGCGGGAATGGCAGATTAGGGCTTGGGCCGAGGAGGTTCTGGACTACCTCCACCTCTCCCCCTTCCGCCACGCCCCTGCGGGCATGCTTCCCTACGGGCTGCAAAAGCGGGTGGAGGTGGCCCGGGCCCTGGCCAGTCGGCCCAAACTCCTCCTCCTGGACGAGCCCATGGCCGGTCTGTCCCTCGAGGAAAAGCAGGACCTGGCCCGCTTCCTCCTGGATGCCCAGGAGGAATGGGGAGTAACCCTTCTTTGGGTAGAACACGACCTAAGGGCCGTTTTGGAGCTTTCCGACAGGGTCTTAGTTCTCTCCTACGGAGAGGTGCTCTACCATGGCCCGCCACAAGGGGTACGCCAGGACCCCAAGGTGGCGGAGGCCTATCTGGGGCAGGCGTAGTAAGCCCATGCAGGCTGACCTTGAGGAAACATGGAAGGAACGTTGCTCGCTTACCTGTACCAGCATGCTAGCCGGGAGCCAGAGGCCCCAGCCCTTAGGGTGAAGCGGCTTGGGGTCTGGCAGAAGACCTCCTGGAAGGACCTTTTGGACCGCACCCTAAGCCTGGCCGGGGGGTTATGGGCCTTGGGCCTGGGGGAAGGTGAGGTCCTGGCCATTCTTGGGCACAACGCCCCCGAGTGGGTGGAGGCCGAGCTGGCTGCCCAAGCCTTGGGAGCCTTGCCCATGGGCATCTACGCGGACGCTATGCCCGAGGAAGTGGGCTACTTCCTGGAGTTCACCGGGGCCAAGGGCATCGTGGTCTCCGACGAGGAGCAGCTGGACAAGGTCTACCCGCACCTGCACCTGGTGCAGTTCGTCCTGGTCTGGGAGGAGGCGGGGATGTCCCGTCACTTCCAGGGCAAGGTGCGGCGCTTCAGCCAGGCCTTCGGGGATCCCAGGGTGGGCGAGGAAGCCCTGAAAAAGCGCCGCCCCGAGGAGGTGGCCCTCCTCGCCCCCACCTCGGGCACCACGGGGAGGAGCAAGCTGGCCATGCTCTCCCACCAGAATCTTCTCGCCGGCCATTATGCCCTGCGGGAAGCCCTGGGCTTCCAGAAAGGGGCCTGGGTCTTCAGCTACCTGCCCCTCCCCTGGATCGGGGAACAGATGCTCACCGTGGTGCAAGGCCTGGTGGAAGGATCCACCGTGCACTTCCCCGAGGACCCCACCACTCTCCGGGAAGATCTGAAAGAGGTCCAGCCCGATTTCTTCCTGGCCCCCCCGAGGCTTTGGGAGGACATGGCCAGCCTCATCCAAAGCCGCATGGTGGATGCCGATCTCCTGAAGGCCTTCTTCTACCGCGTGGGGATGGGAGCCCTTCTGGAAGGGGCGAGCCGCGAGTTCCGGGGGGAGAAGGTGAGCCTTTGGCTCAACCTAAAGCGGGCCCTCTTCTACCCCCTCATCGCCAGGCCCCTAAGGGCCAGGCTAGGCCTTGCCGCCTGCCGCATCGCCGTCACCGGGGGTGCCCCTTTAGGCCCCGAGGTCTTCACCTTCTTCCGGGCCCTAGGCCTGGACATCCGCCAAGTCTACGGCCAGTCGGAAACCGCAGCCGCCACCACCGCCCACACCACCGGGGATGCCCCGCCGGAGACCGTGGGACCACCCCTGCCCCACACGGAGGTGCGCATCAGCGAGGAAGGGGAGATCCAGGTCAAGGGGCCCCAGGTCTTCCAGGGCTATTTCCGCCAGGAGAAGGCCACCGAGGAAAGCTTCACCGAGGATGGCTTCTTCCGCACCGGGGATGCCGGCTTCTTTGACGAAAGGGGGCATCTGGTGATCCTGGGCCGGGTGAAGGAGGTGGGGGCCCTTTTGGACGGTACCCGGTTTGCTCCCCAGTTTTTGGAAAATCGCCTGAAGTACTCCCCCTACATCCGCGAGGCCGTGGTGCTGGGGCACGGAAGACCCTTTGTCACGGCCCTCATCGAGCTGGATCCGGAAAACGTGCAGAACTGGGCCAGGAAACGGGGCATTCCCTTTACCACCTACCTATCCCTCACGGAACGGCCCGAGGTCAAGGCCTTGATCGCCGAGGAGATCCGCATGGTGAACCAGACCCTTCCCGAAAAGCTCAAGATCCAGCGCTTCGCCATCCTTCCCAAGGAGCTCCACCCCGACGACGAGGAGATCACCCGTACCCGCAAGGTGCGCCGCCAGGTGGTGGAGGCCCGCTACGGCCCGGTGATCCAGGCCCTCTACGGGGAGGGGGGACGGGTGGAGGTGGTGCTCCCCATCCGCTACCTGGAAGGAGAAGGGAGGCTCGAGGCCACCTTAGAGGTGCAGGAGGTCTAGGATGTACCCCCTTAGCAAACAGCTTACCGATGCCTTTAGCCGCCGCTTCGCCCGGGCGGTGCGGGAAACCTACCGGGAAGACGAAGCCTACGCCAGCACGCCCTTGGGGCGTCTGGCCTTGGGGGTTTTCCTGCTTTTTCTCGTGCTCCTACCCTTCCTTCTCTCCCCCTACCCCATGTACGTGGCCACCCTGGTGGCCATTGGCGCCTTAAGCGCCTTGGGCCTCCACCTTCTCGTGGGCGGTGCGGGACAGATCTCCTTGGGGCATGCCGCCTTCATGGGGGTAGGCGCCTACACCGCAAGCCACCTTTACGGCCCTTTGGCCTTCCTGGGCATCCTCCTGGGAGGGGGAATCGCCGCCCTTTTGGGTCTGGTTCTGGGCCTTCCCTCCTTGCGCATCAAGGGGGTCTACCTGGCCATCGCCACCCTGGCCTTCCAGTTCCTGGCCGATTACGTCTTCAAGAACTGGGAAGGGGTCACCGGGGGTATCCGGGGAAGGACCCTACCCCCGGCAGAGCTTTTCGGCCTCGCATTGGACACGCCGGAGAAGCTTTGGTACCTGGTCCTCTTCTTTACCCTTCCCCTTTTCTTTTACGGAAAACGCCTCCTCATGACCCGGGCAGGACGGGCCTTCATGGCGGTGCGGGACAACGACCTCTCCGCCAGGGTGGCGGGGGTGGACCTGGTGCGGGTGAAGCTCATGGCCTTTGCCCTTTCCGCCTTCTACGCTGGGGTGGCGGGGGGGCTTTTGGCCCAGCTTTACAAGGCGGTAACCCCCGAGTACTTCCCCCTCACGGTGAGCATCCAGTACCTGGCCATGGTCATCGTGGGGGGGGCGGGCACGGTGCTGGGGGCGGTTTTGGGCGCCTTCTTCGTCCTCCTCATCCCTGAGGTTCTGAACAGCCTGGTGGGGGCCCTTGGCCCCCAGTACGCCGCCACCCTGGCCGCCTGGCGCAACGTGGCCTTCGGCCTCCTCATCCTGGCCTTTCTCATCCTGGAACCCCTGGGATTGGTGGGGCTTTGGGGAAGGATGCGCAACTACTTCCGCACCTGGCCCCTACCCTACTAGCTAGCGATCCCAGTCCTTGAGGTGGCGCAAGGCCACGGGAAGGCCAAGCCCCAGGCCGAAGAGGAGGAAAGCGAAAGAAGGATGAAGCAAGGCCGCCAAGAGGGGTTGGGCCAAGGCCACCGCCAAGGCCACCCGGTAGGGCCGGCGAAAGAGGGCCTGGAGGATGGCGAAAAGAAGGAGGGAGCCCAAAAGCATCCGGGGATCCACCGCCAAAAGCACCCCGGCCCCCGTAGCCAGGCCCTTGCCTCCCCGAAAAGCAAGCCAGGGGGAAAACGCATGCCCAAACACCGCTCCCACCCCTCCGGCCAAGCCTCCCAAAGGGCTTCCCGCAACGCCCTCCCCCAGGGCCACCGCCAGGATCCCCTTAAAGGCGTCCAGGAGGAGAACCATTAGGCCAGGCACGGGCCCCAAAACCCGGTAGGCGTTAAAGGCCCCGGGATTGCCCGAGCCCTCCTTAAGCAGGTTTCTTCCCCTAAGGGCCCCGAACCAGAAGGCTATGGGGAAACTTCCCAGGAAGTAGCCGACAACGAAGGCAAGGAGCATGGCTTATACCCTACCGGGGCCCCCACGCTGCCGCAAGGCAGCGTGGGGTGGTTTACCGGGGCCCCCACCCTGCCTAGTGGCAGAGTAGGGTGGCATTAAAGGGCTCTCCGCACCTGGTCCTGCAACCGCAAAAGGGCCGCCTCGAGGCCCCTTAGCCGTAAGGGGGTGAGGAGTTCCTCTAGCCCTGCTCCCTGGTAGAAGGTGGGGGGCACGGAAAGCACCGCCTCAGGGGGCTCCCCCTCGAGGCCCTCCTTCAGAAGACCCGCAAAGGCCTTCACCGTGGGGGCTTCATCGGGGACGAAGAAGTAAAGCCTAACCCTTCCCCCCTCCACCTCCGCCCTCAGGAAGAAGGGGGTCTGGCATTCATGAACCCGTTCCAGCTCCACCCCAGGAGGCGGGGTGGGCACCTTTTTTGCGTATTCCAGAAGCACCTGGGCCTTGAGCTCCTTGGGCATGGCCCGAATCAGATCCAGGGCTTCCTGAAGCTTCTTGGGCAAGGCCATGGCCTCAGCTTAGCCCACCTTGGGAGTGGTATGGGTGGGACGGAGCTCTATCTCGCTCACCATAGCCCTTTCCGGCATCTCCGCTGCAAAAAGCACCGCCTGGGCCACATCAAGAGGGGAAAGCTTCCAGGAGGCCCCCGGGGTGTTGCCGGCAAAGCCCGTGTCCACCGAGCCTGGCAGGATATTCACCACCCGCACGCCAGCCTCCCGGAGCTCCAGCATGGCCGCCCCCATGAGACCCAAAAGCCCGAACTTGCTGGCGTTATAGGCGGCCCCGCCCTTGAAGGCATTCTTGCCCGCCAGGCTGGCGATGTTCACCACCACCCCCCTCGAGGCCAAGAGGGCTGGCAAGGCCGCCTTGAGGCCCAAAAAGGGCCCCACCAGGTTCACCTCCAAAACCTGGCGGAACTCCTCCTCGCTGAGCTCGGCCACGGGCTTCATCACGCCAATCCCAGCGTTGTTGACCAGGAGGTCCAGCTGGCCGTAAGCCTCCAAGAGGCCCGCCACCGCCTTCTGCCAGTCCGCAAAGGAGCGCACATCCCCAGGCAAGGCCACGGCCCCTTCCCCCAGCTCCGAGGCCAAGGCCTTAAGCCTCCCTTCATCCCGGGCAAAAAGCCCTACCCTGTACCCTTTAGCGTGGAGAAGCCGGGCGATGGCCTCCCCAATCCCCCGGCTTGCCCCCGATACCAAGGCCACCCGCATGCCCTTTAGCTTATCCCAAAACGCTCCTGGATCCGGGCCAGGATCTCCCTCAGCCCCTCCTTCAGCTCCTTAAGCCCTCCTCGGTTCTCCAAAACCCAGGTGGCCCGCTTCCTCTTCTCCTCCTCGGGCATCTGGGCCCTTTCCCGGGCCAGGACCTCCTCCGGCGAAAGCCCCGAGCGCGCCACCACCCGCCTCACCCGCTCCTCCACAGGAGCCGCCACCAAAAGGGTTCCATCCAGATGGGCCTCCCACCCCTTCTCAAAAAGCAGGGGGATTTCCAGGAAGATCAAGGGGGCTTTGATGCGGGCCAGCTCCTCGGCCAAAAGCCTTCGCACCTCTGGGTGGAGGAGGTCCTCGAGGGCCTTAAGCCTTTCCGGGTCGGAAAAGACCAGCTGGGCCAGCGCCCTCCGGTCCAGCTCCCCGCCCGCAAAGGCCTCCGGGAAAAGCCGCCTAAGCTCCGCCTTCTTGTTCTCCCTGGCCCGTGCCGCCAGCTCATCCAGGTCCAAGACCGGGTAGCCCCAGGACCTTAGGAGGGCGGCCACCGTGCTCTTGCCGCTTCCGATGTTCCCGGTGATGCCGATAATGATGGGGTGCTTCGCCCGATCGCCCATAGGGACTTCCCCTTTTATACCCCCAAGGGGGCCATCCCCGTGGGGGGTGCCCTAAGGGACCTCCTTCTCGGGAGGAGGCCGCAGGACCTGGACTTCGTGGCGGAGGACCCCAGGAAGGCGGCACAGGATGCCCAAAGCCACCTGGGGGGCACCCTGTTCCCCTTGGACGAGGAGCGGGGCCAGTACCGCCTGGTCACAGGGGGCCTCGTCCTGGACTTCTCCCCCCTGGAGGGAAGCCTGGAGGAAGACCTCCTCAAGCGGGACTTCCGCCTTAACGCTCTTTTCTGGAGGCAAAACCGCATCCTCGGCATCCGCGGGGCGGACGAGGATCTGAACCGGAGGGTGCTGGTTCCCGTACGGGAGGCCAATCTTTACGAGGACCATCTCCGAAGCCTCCGCGCGGTGCGCCTGGCTGCCAGCCTGGGCCTTGGCCTGCCCGGGGAAACCCGAAACGCCCTTTCCCACCATGCCCGCTTCCTCCAGGCTCACCTCGAGGCCCTTCCCGCCCGGGAACGGGTGAAGGAGGAACTGAGCCGGCTCCTCCTCTCCCCCAGGGCGGCCTGGGGCTTTCACCTGCTGGAGCGCACGGGCCTTTTGGACGTCTACCTTCCCGAGCTCCGCCTCCTGGTGGGTCTTAAGCAGGGGGGCGTCCACCATCTGGATGGCTGGCAGCACACCCTCTCCGTGCTTTTCCACCTGGCCTGGCTTTGGCCCGAGGCCCCCTTGGAGGCCCGGCTGGCCGCCCTTTACCACGACGTGGGCAAGCCCCTGACCCGTCGCTTTGACCCGGAAGCGGGCCGCTTCCGCTTCCTCGGCCATGCGGAGGTAGGGGCCGAGCTGACGGGAGCTTCCCTGGAATGGCTACGGTTCCCAAAGGAAACGGTGGAGAGGGCCAAGGCCCTGGTGGGACGGCACATGGACCGCCCCCCTGAGGGGAAACAGGCCCTTCGCCGCTTCTACTTCCGCCGCCACCACCTCCTTCCCGCCCTTCCCTACCTCATGGCAGCAGACCGCCTGGGCACGAAAGGCGTGGAAAAGGAAGCCTGGGAGGTACTGGAGGCCTACTGGGAAACCCTCTCCGAGCCCCTCCCCGAACGCCCCCTCCTCTCCGGGGAGGAGGTGATGGCCCTCCTCCGCCTCTCCCCGGGGCCCGAGGTGGGCAGGGCCCTCGCCGCCCTCCTCGAGGCCCAGGCCGAGGGCCGGGTAAAGACCCCGGAGGAGGCCCGGGCCTTTCTCCTATATTGGAGGAATGGAAAAGAGGCTCAGGCTCCGCGAGCCCCAGATCACCCCCATTGAGGGGGGCTTCCTCCTCACAGACCCCTATGGGGTCTACGAAAAGCCCGTGGCCCTCAGCGAGGGGGGGCTTTTCCTGGTCTCCCTTATGGACGGGAGAACCTTGGAAGAGGTGCAGGAGGAGGTGTTCAAGACCCACGGGGTTCTGGTGCCTAGAAAGGAGCTTGAGGACCTGGTCCAGGCCCTGGAGGAGGCGGGGCTCGTGCTTACGGAAACCGTGGAAAGGCGCCTAAGGGAGGAGGAGGAAAGCCTAAGGAAAGAGCGCCCCATGCGCCTGGCGGGCCTTTCCTACCCCAAAGGGGAGAAGGAAGCCCGGGCCTATTGGGAGGCCTTCCGGGCAAGCTTCCCCGGGGAGGGGATGAGGGCGGAGATCCTTCTCCTGCCCCACCTGGAGCCTGCCCGGGCGCCCGAGGCCTACGGGGCGGCCCTGGCCGTTTTGGAGCACACCCCGGAGCCGGAAAGGATCTATCTGGTAGGGGTGGCCCACCGCCCCCTCCGGGAAAAGGCCGCGGCCCTCCCCGTCCCCTTCCATACCCCCTTTGGCCCCGCTGAACCCGACCTCCCCGCCCTCCAGGCCCTAGATGCTCTCCTCCCCTTTGAGCTCTTCAATACCCCCTTGGCCTTCCGGGAGGAGCACAGCCTGGAACTCCCCCTCTTCTTCCTCAAGGGGCGCTTCGGGAAAAGCCGCCTCCTCCCCCTCCTGGTAGGGCGGCGCAGCCCCGAGCTGGGGGAAGCCCTGAGGATGGTGCAGAGGGACTACCCCGGCCTCCTGGTGCTGGCCGTGGACCTCTCCCACGTGGGGCCGCGGTTTGGGGATGGCCCCTTGACCCGCTCCCTGGCGGCGGAGGCCCGGAGGCGGGACCTAGGCTTTCTGGAAAGGCTTGCCCAGGGAGAGCCGGAAGCCGCCCTGGCCGTTTTGGGAGGGAATCCCACCCGCGTGGACGCCGTGGAGGTGGTGGCAAGCCTCAGCCCCCTCCTCACCGGCCGGAGGGGCCAGGTCCTGGCCTACCGCCTGGACCTCGAGGCCCCCACCCTCTCCGCCGTGGGGGCCGGCACCCTGGTCTTCCCCACCCTTCCCGGCTAAACCCCAGGCGATGGGGCCTCATGCCCTCTCTCCCCGGATCGTACCCCACGGCCACCCAAGGCGAGGGCCGAAGGGCTTTGCCGGGTCCCTGGCGAAGCCAGGGTGGGGCGGTATCAGCGGCGCCTACGCCGCCTCTTGGCCCTGGTGTCCACCGGGCGGTGCATCCCGGCCTTTTCCTCCCTGGGAGCCCACTCACCGAAGTAAACGGTGTTCACCGTGGCCCGCTCGGGCCGGCTGTCGCGGCTTCTATCCGTAGGCGGTCCTACCACCTTGCGCATCTCCTCCTCCTTTGCCTTTCCCTTCTTCACCAGGGCTTTTCCCCTGGAAGCTTCCTTCTTTTCCTCTTCCCGGTAGGGCAGGAGGTCGATCTGCCTGAGCCTCGGGTTGGCGGCGGCGATCACCACCTCCATCTCGTCCCCCAGGCGGATCCTCTTGCCCTTGGGACCCAGAAGGGCCAGAGCCTCCTCGCTGTAGGTGTAAGGGCCCAGGGCCTCGAGGCGCACCAAGCCCTCCACCCCGTTTTTCAGGGTGACGAAGGCGCCAAAGCTGGCCACCCCGGTCACCTTGCCCACGAACCGCTCCCCTAGGTGAAGCTCCGCCCACTTGGCCATGTAGTACTTGGTGAGTTCCCGCTCCGCCGCCTCCGCCTTCCTTTCCATCTCGGAGGCGTGCTCGGCGATGGCGGGAAAGGTTTCCTGCCAGCGGACCTTCTTGGCTGGGGTAAGGCTCCGCCGAAGGATGGCCTTGAGCACCCGGTGCACCACCAGGTCCGGATAGCGGCGGATGGGGCTCGTGAAGTGCAGGTAGTGCTCCATGGCCAGCCCGAAATGCCCGAGGTTCTCCGCAGCGTACCGAGCCAAACGCAACGAGCGCAGGACCAGGTTGGCCACCACGGGCTCCTCCGGCCGGCCCTTGGCCTCGAGGAGAACCCGTTGCAGGGCCTTGGAGGAAAGCTTCTCCGGCAGGGTATACCCCAGCCGGGCCAAAGCCGTGCGGAGCTTCCCGTAGGCTTCCTCCAAGGGCTCCTCGTGTACCCGAAAGAGCCCGGGAAGCCCTTTGTTCACCAGGTGCTCGGCCACCACCCGGTTGGCCAGGAGCATGAGTTCCTCAATAAGGCTTCTCGCCCTGGGCTCCTCCTGGGGGATGAGGTGGAGGGTGCCGTCTTCCACCTCCACCTTCACCTCGGGAAAGGAAAAGTCCAGGGACCCCGCCTCGAGGCGCTTTTGTCTGAGCCGTTGGGTAAGGTCCAGGAGGAGGTTCAGATCCTCGGCCAAAAAGGCGTGCTCCTCGGGCAGGCCAAAGCCCTCGGCGAAGGCCTCCACCTCCGTGTAGGTCATCCGGGCCACACTCCGGATAACTCCCTCGGCAAAGCGCACCCGCTTCACCTTCAGGTCCTCATCCAGCTCCACCAGGACGGAGAGGACCAGCCGGTCCTCGTGAGGCTTCAGGGAGCACACCCCGTTGGAAAGCCTCTCGGGGAGCATGGGCAGAACCCGCCCCGGCAGGTAGACGCTGGTTCCCCTTAGGAAGGCCTCCTGGTCCAGGGCACTACCCTCTTTGACGTAGTGGGAAACGTCGGCGATGTGCACCCCGATGCGATACCCTTTGGGAAGGCGCTCCACGTGGATGGCGTCGTCAAAGTCCTTGGCGTCCACCCCGTCGATGGTGAAGACCCGAAGGTGGCGGAAGTCCTGGCGGCGGGCTAGCTCCGCCTCCGGAATCTCTAGGGGAATGGCCTCCGCCTCCCGCAAGACCTCCTCCGGGAACTCGGCCCTCAGGCCGTATTTAGCAATCACCGCCTGGGTTTCCGTTTCCGGGGCGTCCCCTTCCCCCAGGTATTCCAAGAACTCCCCGTAGGGGCGCCGGTCGTAGTGCACCTTCACCACGATCCGGCTTCCCCGCTTGAGGCCGTGGAGCCCCTCAGGGATTAGCCTGAGTTCCGGCAAGCCCGGTTCGTCGGGGATGAGGACGGCATACCCCTTGCGGAAATCCAGAGTACCCACCACCCGTTCCCGGGCCCGCTTGAGAATCCGCTCCACCACCCCCCAGGGCTTCCCGTCCCGGCCAGGAGGCATGATGCGGGCCTCCACCAGATCCTCGGGCCAGGCATCCTGGGTGTAGCCGGGCGGGATGAAGAGGTCCTTTTCGGGAAGGCGCACGAAGCCATACCCATCCCTGTGGAGGCTGATGGGTCCCTGCACCCGGGCGGGGAGGAAGTACTGGCTTCCCTTCTTCTCCAACAACCCTTCCCGCACCAGGGCCTTAAGGTAGGCCTTGGCCTCTCGCTTTTCCAGCCCAAAGCGCCTGAGAATCTCCTCCAAGCGGTGGGGCCTGCCGGTCTTTTTGAAAAACTCCAATAAGGTTTCCCGCATTCTAACCCAAAAGGCCTTCCAGGGCCTTCTTCGTAGCCTTAAGGCTTTCTGAGAAGGCCGAAAGGGCCTCGTCCACGTGCTCCTTGCCAATGATGAGGGGAGGCTCGAGGCGCACCACCTTGGGGTTGTTGAGCCCGAAGGCGGTGATCACCCCCCTTTCCGCCAGCTCCGCCACCACCAAGGCGCCGATGTCGGCATCGGTGAACTCCACGCCCAGCATCAGGCCTCGGCCCCGCACGTCCTCTATAAGGCGAGGATACTGGGCCTTAAGCTCCTTGAGCCCCGCCATCAGGTAGCTCCCCATCTCCAGGGCCCTTTGCGGCAGGTTCTCCTCCAGGGTGACCTCGATGGCCGCCAGGGCCGCCGCCGCCGCCAGGGGGTTACCGCCAAAGGTGGAGGAGTGGAAGAGGGGGTTTTGCTTGAAGATCTCAAAGACCTCCCTCCGGCCCACACAGGCCCCGATGGGCATCACCCCGCCCCCCAAGGCCTTGGCCAGGGTCATGAGGTCGGGAGCCACCTCCTCCCAGTCCACCCCAAAGAGCTTTCCCGTGCGCCCGAGGCCGGTCTGCACCTCATCGGCGATCATGAGGACGCCCTTTTCCCGGGTAATCTCCCGCACCCCCTTCAGGTAGCCATCCGGGGGCACCCGGATTCCCCCTTCCCCCTGGATGGGCTCCACGATCACCGCGGCGGTTTCCTCATCTATGGCCCCTTCCAGGGCCTCGAGGTCCCCATAGGGCACCGCCTTCACCCCGGGAAGAAGGGGCTTGGCCAGATCCTGATACTCGGGCTTGGGGGTAAGGGAGAGGGCCCCCATGGTCTTGCCGTGGAATCCCCCGTGGGTGGTAACGATGCCCGGCTTCCCCGTATAGGCCCGGGCCAGCTTGATGGCGGCCTCCACCGCCTCCGCCCCGGAGTTGCCGAAGAAGACCATTTCCAGGCCTTCGGGCGTTATCTCCGCCAGCTTGGCCGCAAGCCTCGCCGTGGGCTCGGAAACCAGGACCCGCACGGACATGGGCATGCGCTCAAGCTGGGCCTTGACGGCCTCCACCACCTTGGGGTGGCGGTGGCCCAGGTTCAGGGTGCCGTAGAGGCCCAAAAAGTCCAGGTAGCGCTTGCCCGTGGTGTCCCAGACGTAGGGACCTTCGGCATGGGACTCGATCCGGTCCAGACCGGTGAAGCGAAGCAACCCTGCCAAGCCGGGATTGATGTGCCGCTCAAAAAGCGTAAAAGGGCCATGGCTCATGCCCACAATGCTATCCTAAGTGTAGCACACTCAAGGCTTGGTAGATGTCTTCCGGAATGCGGCCAGCCTTCTCCCCCACCTGGCATAGATGCCGGGTAAAGCCCTCCGCCAAGAGCGTCCCCTCCCGCTCCACCCGGTAGCGAAAGAGAAGATCCCGCCGAGAAAGGTGGGCCAGGCGGGTTCGCACCAGAACCTCCTCCCCAAAGCGGGCCGGGGCACGGAAGGTCAGGCCCAGCTCCACCACGGGGAAGAACACCCCCCGGGCCTCCACCCGGTGGTAGGGCAGGCCTGCCTTTTCCAAAAACTCCACCCGGGCCGCCTCCAGGTACACCGCATAGACGGAGTGGTGGACCACCCCCATCTGGTCGGTTTCCGCATAACGCACCTTTATGCGGGTCTCGCTCTCCACGGCACGAACTCCAGACGAGGCAGGTGGCGTAGGCGCACCCTGCGGGCGATCTCGGAAAGGAGCCTTCTCTCCGCGTGGCTTAAGGCCAGAAGGGCTTTCTCCTCGTCGCTGAAGGCCTCCACGTACACCGTGAGCACCCGGCCATCGGGGGACAGGCGCACCGCCTCCACGGTAAGGAGGAAAAGCCTGGGGTCTTCCAGGCCCCCGATGGCCTCAGCCAGCGCCCGCTTAAGGCGCTCCTCGAGGTGGGCCCTTCCGTAACTCACCACCCTCAGATTACTCCCGGTCCAGGCGGGAAACCAAATCGGCAAGCTTCCTCGCCACCTCCTCCGCCCCTTCCTTGGCCTCCACCATAACCCTCACCACCGGCTCGGTCCCCGAGGGACGCACGTTCACCCGGCCAAGGCCCCCAAGCCTCCCTTCCGCCTCCTCCACCGCCTCCATCAGCCGGGGGTGGGCCATGATCCTGTTCTTGTCGGAAACCCGTACGTTCAAGAGCACCTGGGGGTACATGGGCAACGCCTCGTACCAATCCGCAAGATCCCCTCCCAGGGCCTTTAGGGCCTTGAGGGTGAGGAGGGCGGTGAGAAGGCCATCCCCCGTGGTGTGGTGCTTGAGGAAGATCACATGCCCCGAGGGTTCCCCGCCCAGGAAAAGCCCTTTTTCCTTCATCATCTCCAAAACGTACCGGTCCCCCACCGCCGCCCGGTGGAAGGCCAGCCCCTTCTCCTTCAGGGCCACCTCCAGGCCCATGTTGCTCATCACCGTTCCCACCACCCCCTTTTCCTGAAAGGCTAAGGCGGTGAGGTAGAGGATATGATCCCCGTGAAAAAGCCGTCCTTTTCGGTCTATGAACTGCACCCTATCCCCATCCCCATCAAAGGCGATGCCCAGGTCCAGATCCAGCTCCACCACAAAGCGGGCCAGGGCTTCGGGATGCGTGGAACCGCAGGCCTTGTTGATGTTCCGGCCATCCGGGGTGTTGAAGAAGGCCATCACCTCGGCCCCTGCCCGCTGGAAGAGCCTGGGTCCCAGGCGGTAGGTGGCCCCGTGGGCTAGGTCCAGGCCGATCCTTAGGCCCGAAAGGTCGGGAGCATGGGCCAGAAGAAAGTCCAGGTACATCCTCTCCGCCTCCCGAAAATCCCCCACGGTACCGATGCCCCGCGTGGGATGCTCCTCCTCCAGGAGGGCTTCGATCTCCTCCTCCGCGGGGTCGGGAAGCTTCTCGCCCTCGGGCCCGAAAAACTTGATGCCGTTGTCCTGGTAAGGGTTGTGGCTGGCGGAGATCATGGCCCCGGCGCTGGCCTTAAGGTGCCGCGTGAGATAGGCCACCCCCGGGGTGGGGAGCACCCCCAGGTGCTCCACCCTGACCCCCTGGCTCATAAGCCCCGCCGCCAAGGCGGCCTCCAGAAGATCGCTGGATTCCCGGGTATCCTTGGCCAGGAGGACCACAGGCCTGGGGCTCGCCTTGCGAAGATAGGCCCCCGCCGCCTGGCCAAGCTTAAGGACAAACCCGGGGGTAAGGGGGTGCTTGCCCGCCTCCCCCCGCACCCCGTCGGTGCCGAAGTAACGCCTCATGGGAACGACTATACCCCACGACCCCTAGGCCTTGGCGGAAAGCCAGTCCTCCCCGATGCCCACTTCCACCTCCAAGGGCACCTTCAGAGGCCACACCTCCTCCATGGTCCGCTTGGCCTCCTGGGCGACTTCCTCCGCTTGCTCCTTGGGAGCCTCGAGGACCAGTTCGTCGTGCACCTGCAAAAGCATCCTGGCCCCCAGCTCCTGAAGCCTGGGAAAGAGCTTCACCATGGCCAGTTTCATCAAATCCGCGGCGGTCCCCTGGACCGGCATGTTGAAGGCCATGCGCTCCGCTGCCTCCCGGATGCTCTTCACCCGGGAAGCCAAGTCGGGCACGTAGCGCCGGCGGCCAAAGAGGGTTTCCACATAGCCCCGTTCCCGTCCTTCCGCCAGGGTTTTCTCAATCCAGGCCCGCACCTTGGGGTAGCTCTGGAAATACCGCTCGATGAAGGCCACCGCCTCCTCGTAGGGGATGGCCAGCTCTCCCGAAAGCCGGTGGGCGGACATGCCGTAGAGGACGCCGAAGTTGATGGTCTTGGCCGCCCGGCGCATCAGGGAATCCACGGCCTCTGGGGGCACGCCGAACATCCAGCTGGCCGTCTGGGTGTGGATGTCCTGGCCCTCTTGGAAGACCCGGATCAGGTTCTCGTCCCCGGAAAGGTGCGCCAGGACCCTGAGCTCAATCTGGCTGTAGTCCAAAACCACCAACTTCCACCCCTCCTCGGCCACGAAGGCCCGGCGGATCCGCTGGCCTAAAGGGGTGCGCACGGGGATATTTTGCAGGTTGGGATCCGAGCTGCTAAGCCTCCCCGTGGCGGTGGCCGTCTGGTTGAAACGGGTGTGGAGGCGGTTCGTCTTGGGGTGGACCAGGGCAGGCAAGGGATCGATGTAGGTTCCCTTGAGCTTGGAAAGCTCCCGGTACTGAAGGATGCGGTCCACGATGGGATGAGCCTCCCGCAAGGCCTCCAAAACGGCGGCGCTGGTGGAGCGCTTGCCCGTCTTCTCCGTCTTGCCGATGGCGGGAAGCCCAAGCTCGTCAAAGAGGACCCTTTCCAGCTGGTCCCGGGAGTTCAGGTTGAAAGGATGCCCGGCCAGGCGGTGGACCTCCTCCTCGAGGCGCCTGAGCTCCGCCTCCACCTCCAGGGAAAGGGCCTTTAAGTAGGCCACATCCAACCGTACCCCCGTGGCCTCCATGTGGGCCAGGACCCGCGAAAGGGGCTTTTCCACCTCCTCGTAAAGCCAAAGAAGCCTCTCCTCCCCCTTAAGCCGCTCCAGGAGGGCGGCGTAAAGCCTTTCGGAAAGCAACGCCCTTTCCCCCGCCTCCTCGGTCCACTCCCCCCCGTAGCGCCGGGCTACCCCTTCGGGGGCGGTGTTGGAAGGATCCAGGAGGTAGGCGAGGAGCATGGGGTCGTCGCCCGGTGCCAGGGCAATCCCTTCCCTCAGGGCCAGCACCGCCAGGTCCTTGGCCAAAAGCCCCCTCACCTCCCCAAGCCCCCGCAAGGCCTCCAAGGGATCCTCCGCCCGGTAAACCCTTCCCTCCCAGGCGGCGGCCAAGGCGTTAAGCTCCGCCCACATGGGCTCGGGGCGGGAAAGAACGTACCCCACGAAGGCTCCCTCGGGGGGCGGCCAGGGAGCTTCCTCCGCCGCCACCGGGCTTTCCAACAGGCCGAACTCGTGGAGGAGGCTTCCGAACTCCAGCCTCTCCAAAAAGGCCTTAAGCCCCTCCCGGTCCGGCTCCCGGCGCCGGGCGAAGTCCACCTGAAGGGGCAAGTCCGTGCGCACCCGGGATAGCTCCAGGGATAGCTTGAGGTCCTCCATGTGGCTAAGGATCTTCTCCCGCACGGAGGCAGGTTTCACCTGTTCCAGGTGCTTAAGAAGGTTTTCCAGGCTTCCCCACTCCCGGATCAGCTTGGCCGCCGTCTTCTCCCCGATGCCCTTCACGCCGGGGATGTTGTCGGAAGGGTCCCCGGCCAAGGCCCGGTAGTCCACCCACTGGGAAGGCTTAAGCCCATACTTCTCCCAAAGCCACTCCGGGGTGATCAGGTAACCCTCCGGGTGAAGGATGGAGATTCGCTCCGAAAGAAGCTGGTAAAGGTCCCGGTCCGCGGTGAGGATGCGCACCTCGTAGCCTTCCTTTTCCGCCTTCTTGGCCAGGGTAGCCAGGACGTCATCCGCCTCAAAACCCGGCACTTCGAGGCGCTCCAGGCCCAAAAGGTCCACCATCTCCTTGATAAGGGCAAGCTGCCGGGGAAAGTCCTCGGGGGTGGGAGCCCGCCCCGCCTTGTAGGCCTCGTAGGTCTGGTGGCGGAAGGAGGGGGCCTTGGCGTCAAACACCACGATCACCACATCCCCGTCTTCCCTTAGCGCCTTCAAAAGGCTCTTGGCAAACCCGTACACCGCCTGGACCGGCTCCCCGCGGCTGGTGGTGAGGCCCTTCAGGGCAAAAAAGGTACGGTAGGCCAGGTGGTGGCCGTCCACCAGAAGCACCCGGCCCTTGGGCTCAAAGAGGGGCAGCATCGCCCTTATGCTACCCTAGCCTTCCCAGCGCACCTGCCCCCGGGTGAGGTCCCTGAGCTCCTGCCAAAAAGCCTCCTTTTCCTCTGCGGGAAGCTTGAGGTGAAACCGCACCCCCTCCGCCAGGTACTCCTCCAAAGCCGTCCAGGAGCGGGAGGCTAAAAGCCTGTGCACCCGGCCCACCTGGGGAAAAGGGACCACAAACCGTACCTCCTCCCACTCCGTCAAGGGCACCTTGGAAGCCCGCCTTAGGGCCTCCGCAGCCACCCCCCCGTAGGCCCGGACAAGCCCCCCGGCCCCCAGCTTGATCCCGCCGAAATAGCGCACCACCAAAACCACCACGCTATCCAGCCCTTGGGCCTCAATGGCGTGGAGGATGGGCTTACCCGCCGTGCCCGTGGGCTCGCCGTCGTCAAAGAAGCGGTAGAGGTTGCCCAGCTTGTAGGCGTAGCAGTTGTGGGTGGCCTGGGGTTCCCGCTGGGCTTCCAGAAAGGCCAAGGCTTCCTCCTCCGAGGCCACTGGGGCCGCCTTGGCGATGAAGCGGCTTTTCTGAATGGTCTCCTCGTGAACCACCGGGGCCGCCAGGGTGTAGGCCATTCACTCCCCCTCCAGGGCCTGGCGGGCCGCCTCCTCCATGCCCCTGGGGTCCGGGAGAAGGCCGGTCCAGATGCGGAAGGCCAAGGCTCCCTGCCAGGCCAGCATGGGAAGCCCAGTCTGCACCTGAAGGCCCCTCTCCCTCGCCTCCCTTAACAACCGGGTCCAGAGGGGACGGTAGACCAGGTCCACCACAGCCCCCTCCTTGGGGAAAAACTCAGCCGGCAAGGGAGTAGCCCCTGGGTCCTTAAGCCCCACGCTGGTGGCGTTCACCAGGAGTCTGGCCTCCTTGGCCCGCTCCAAGGGAACCGCCTTCAGCCCCACCTCCTCCGCCAGGGCCAAGGCCCTTTCCCAGGTGCGGTTCCAGATCCAGACCTCTAGGCCCGCCTCCCTCAAGGCCCAGGCCACCGCCCGCCCCGCCCCCCCGGCCCCCAGGATCAAGGCAGGGCCCATGAGGGGAATCCCCCCGGCCCTCAGGGCCTGCAAAAACCCAGGGGCATCGGTGTTGAAGCCGAGAAGCCTCCCCTCCACGGAAAGCACCGTGTTCACCGCCCCAATGGCCTGGGCTTCCGGGGAAACCCAGTCCAAAAGGGGCAAGGCCGCCTCCTTAAGGGGGATGGTCAGGTTCACGCCCCGGTATTCCCGGCGCACCTCCTCCAGGCGGTCCTTCAGGACCTCGAGGGGGGTTTCCAAGGCCTCGTAGCTTCCCTCGAGGCCCAGGGAGCTCAAGGCGTACCGGTGCATGGCCGGGGACAGGGAGTGGGCGATGGGACTGCCCAACACCGCCAGGCGCAACATGAACTTCAGGATACCCCACCCTACTCCCTCACCCAAGCCGTATAGAATGAGGACGGTGAAAAGGCTCCTTGCCCTATGCTTCCTGCTCTCCCTGGCCCTGGGGAAAACCTACCTCATCCCCATCCAGGGGGAGATTGACCCCGCCTTGGCGGTCTTTGTGGAGCAGGCTCTAGCCCGCGCCGAGCGGGAAGGAGCCAGCGGTGTGACCTTTCTCATCGACACCCCAGGGGGCCGGGTGGACGCCGCCATCCGCATCTCCGACCGGATCCTGCAAACCCCCCTTCCCACCCTGGCGGTGGTGCAGAACGCCTTTTCCGCCGGGGCCCTGATCGCCCTTTCCTGCCGCCAGATCGCCATGCTGCCGGGCTCGGAGATCGGGGCAGCCCTGCCGGTGGTGGCTCTTCCCCTGCAGCAGCCCCAGGCCGCGGACCAGAAGATCATCTCCGCCCTTAAGGGCAAGTTCCGCGCGGTGGCCGAGGCCCGGGGAAGACCGGTGGAGCTGGCGGAGGCCATGGTGGACCCCCAGGTGGAGATCCCTGGCCTCTCCGCCAAAGGAGAGCCCCTCACCCTCTCCGCCGACAAGGCGGTGGAGCTCAAGGTGGCGGACTTCAAGGCGGGAAGCCTCTCCGAGGCCCTGCGCCAGGCAGGGTACAGCCTGGAAACGGAAAGGCTTGAGCCTGGCCCTAGGGTGCAGGTGGCCCGGTTCCTCACCAGCTCCACCGTGGCGGGGCTTCTCCTGGCCCTTGGGCTTCTTCTTCTCCTCCTCGAGCTCTTCACCCCGGGCTTTGGGGTCATGGGGACCTTGGGCCTGGCGTTTTTAGCCCTTTACTTTGCCGGGGGGTGGCTCGCCGGGCTTTCCGGGGCCTTCGAGCTGGTTCTCTTCTTCCTGGGGGTGGCCCTCCTCCTGGCCGAGGCCTTCCTCTTCCCCGGGTTTGGCATCGCTGGAGCCTTGGGCGTGGGGTCCATATTGGCCTCCGTGTACTTCACCTTCGGGGAGAACGCCCTCATGGTCATCGCCATTGCGGTGATCGCTTTGGGCCTCGGCCTGCTCCTGGTCTTTCGCTTCCTACCCAGGACCCGTCCGGCAAGGGCCTTGGTGCTGGAAAGCACCATCTCCGAACACGCCACCGGGGACGAGGTGGAGGTGGGCGCCATCGGCGTGGCCCTCACCGACCTGAGGCCAGGCGGGGTGGCCCGCTTCGGCAACAAGCGCATCGATGTGGTGGCCAACCGGGGTTTCCTGCCCAAGGGCACCACCCTTAGGGTGGTGGAGGTCAGGGGACCCACGGTGGTGGTGGAAGCCTTGGAGGAATAATATGGAAGGACTCGGCGTGCTCTTTCTGGCCTTTTTTGTTCTCATCCTCGTTTTTCTTTTCTTCAGCTTCATCCCGGTAGGCCTCTGGATCTCCGCCTGGGCCGCAGGGGTCAGGGTGCCCTTGATCACCCTGGTGGCCATGCGCCTGAGGCGGGTTCCCCCGGCCAAGATCATCTACCCCCTCATCAAGGCCACCAAGGCGGGGCTGGATGTCCGCCTGGACCGCCTCGAGGCCCACTACCTGGCCGGGGGCAATGTGGACCGGGTGGTGGATGCCTTGATCGCCGCCGACAAGGCGGGCATCAAGCTCACCTTTGACCGGGCCGCAGCCATCGACCTGGCGGGGCGGGATGTGCTGGAAGCGGTGCGGGTTTCCGTGAACCCCAAGGTGATCCAGACCCCCATGGTGGCCGCGGTGGCCAAGGATGGGATCCAGCTTCTGGCCACGGCCCGGGTAACGGTTAGGGCCAACATCGACCGCCTGGTGGGCGGGGCTGGGGAGGAAACCATCATCGCCCGGGTGGGAGAAGGCATCGTGACCACCATCGGCAGCGCCAACTCCCACAAGGAAGTCCTGGAAAACCCGGATCGCATCAGCAAAACCGTGCTGGAAAAGGGCCTGGACGCCGGCACCGCCTTTGAGATCCTCTCCGTGGATATCGCCGACGTGGACGTGGGCAAGAACATCGGGGCCCAGCTTCAGATCGATCAGGCGGAGGCCGACAAGAAAATCGCCCAGGCCAAGGCGGAGGAGCGCCGGGCCATGGCGGTGGCCGCCGAGCAGGAGAACCGGGCCCTGGTGGAGGCCATGCGGGCCAAGCTGGTGGAGGCCCAGGCCCAGGTGCCCCTGGCCCTGGCGGAGGCCTTGCGCACGGGAAGGCTTGGGGTCATGGACTACTACCGCCTGAAAAACATCGAGGCCGACACCGACATGCGGGAGTCCATCAGCCGGGCCGCCAAGCCCGAGGGTGAGGAATGAGCCTAGACGACCTTCTGGGTCTCCTTTTCCTACTCTTCTTCATCGTCATCCCGGCCCTGCAGGGCCTAAGCCGCCGGGGCCAGCCTCCCCCCATTCCCCCGGGGTTTCCCGAGGACCTGCCCCTACCCGAACCCCTACCCCGCCCCAGGCCCAAGGCCCGGCCCAAGCCCAAGGTCCCGCCGCCCCCGTCCCTTCCCGCACCCAAGAAACCGGAGGCGGAGAGTTTAGAACGGTCCTCTAGCCCCGAACGGCAACCCTTGGAAGTGCGGTTCCGCGAAGCATCCTCGCCGGAGGAAGAGCGAAGGAAGCGCCCGCGGAAAAGGCTGCTCACCACCGACGGCGAAAGCATCCTGAAAGGGGTGATATGGCACGAAATCCTGAAGAAGCCCAAAGGCTGGTGATCCCCCTAAAACCCGAGGAAACCCTGGCCTTTCTGGGCCAGGCAGACCGAAACCTGAAGAAGCTCCGTTCCCTTTTCCGGGAGGCCTTCGGCGACCGGCTCAAGCTCATCATGCGGGGCAACCAGGTGGAGCTGGAGGGCGACCCGGAAGCGGTGGGGGTGGCCGAGCGGGCCGTGCGGGACCTTTTGGCCCTCCTCAGGCAAGGAGCGGAGCTGGACCAGCCCACCCTGGAACAGTCCGTGGCCCTGGCCCTGCAAGGGGAGGGCCTGTACCAGGCCACCACCCCGGAAACCGAGCTTGCGCTACCGGGCCGTCTCAGGCCCAAAACCCCGGGGCAAAGGCGGTACGTGGAGGCCATCGCCCACCATGACATCACCTTCGGGGTGGGCCCTGCGGGAACCGGCAAGACCTATTTGGCGGTGGCCATGGCGGTGAGCCACCTCCGGGCCAAAAGGGTTAAGCGCATCATCCTCACCCGGCCAGCGGTGGAGGCGGGGGAAAAGCTGGGGTTTTTGCCAGGGGACATCCAGGCCAAGGTGGACCCTTACCTCCGCCCCCTTTACGATGCCCTCTTTGACATGATCGACGCCGAACGCTTTGAGCAGTACCTCCAGTCCGGGATCATCGAGGTGGCCCCCCTGGCCTTCATGCGGGGCCGCACCCTCAACGATGCCTTCATCATCCTGGACGAGGCCCAAAACACCACCCCGGAGCAGATGAAGATGTTCCTCACCCGCATGGGCTTCTCCTCCAAGATGGTCATCACCGGGGACATCACCCAGATCGACCTGCCCAAGCACCAAAAGTCGGGGCTGGTGGAGGCCATCCGCATCCTCAAGGGCATTGAGGGCATCGCCTTCGTGTACTTCAAGGAGTCCGACGTGGTGCGCCATCCCCTGGTGGCCCGCATCATCAAGGCCTACGAGGAAGCCGAGCGTGGTGGAGATCGTAGCCAATAAGCGTCCGCCAAGGGGCCTCATCCCCAGGCTCCGCCGGGCCCTTTCCGCCCTGATGGAGGAACTGGGCGTGGGGGACAAGGCCGTCACGGTCATCCTCACCGGGAACCGCAGGATCAGGGTCCTAAAGCGGGAGTGGTGGGGGGAGGATGAGGCCACGGATGTCCTTTCCTTTCCCCACTACGAACCCGGGGATCCCTTTGTACCCCCCCACCTGGGCGATATCTGGATCAGCCTGGACACTGCCAAGAAGCAGGCGGAGGAAAGAGGGGTTCCCCTCGAGGAGGAGGTGCTGGTCCTGGCGGCCCACGGGCTATGGCATCTTCTCGGCCACGACCACCAACAGGAGGAGGATTGGGAGGGCTTCCGCCGCGTCCAAGAGAGGATCCTCGCCCTCTAAAGGGCGTTTGGCGCTCCCTGGGCTATGCCTGGGAGGGGGTTCTCTACGCCTGGCGGGTGCAGCGGAACTTCCGCCTCGAGGCCTACTTGGCCCTTCTGGCCCTCGGGCTTGCCCTCTGGCTGGAGGTCAATCCGGTTCCGGTGTTGCTCGTTAGCGCCTTGGTGCTTTCCCTGGAACTCATGAACACCGCCCTCGAGGCCCTGGCCGACCTGGTGAGCCCGGTATTCCATCCCCTGGTCAAGCGGGCCAAGGACACGGCGGCGGCGGCGGTGCTTTTGGCGAGCTTCTTCGCCCTCCTGGTGGGCCTTTACCTCCTCTTGCCTCCCCTCCTCGGGCGGTTTGGGCTAAGCTAAGCGTATGGACCACGAGGAAAGGGAGATGATCCTGGAGATCTTTCCAGGCACTCCCCCCGAACTTCTCCCCATTGGGGAGATTCTTTATTATCGCGACGAGGAAGGCCGGGTGATTATCCAGGAAAAGGGGCCCCCGGAGCTCCGCCTGACCCTGGAGCCCCTGCCCGGAACCCTGGGAAGCCCTCAGGTGTGCGAGGCCTGCCACCGCCATCTTTCGGGAAGCGCCTTGGGCTTCTTCCGCCACCCGGTGGGCGGAAGGGAAACCCACCTCCGCTACCTGGTCCTCTGCCTGGACACGGCAGCCTGCGCCAGCCATGCGGAACCCGAGCGTTTGAGGGAAATCCTCCTTCGCGGTATACTCACCTGAGAAGGAGGCCCTTGGGCCAAGGAGGTCGGCTTTGGCCGACCTTCATGACTTACGAGGTGAGCTATGGCGCGCGAGGTAAAGCTAACCAAAGCCGGTTACGAGCGGCTCATGCAGCAACTTCTGCAGGAAAGGGAACGCCTGCAAGAAGCCACCCGCATCCTGCAGGAGCTCATGGAGTCCTCCGATGACTACGACGATTCGGGGCTGGAGGCGGCCAAACAGGAGAAGGCCCGCATCGAAGCCCGGATCGACAGCCTCGAGGACATCCTCTCCCGGGCGGTGATCATAGAAGGGGCCACCACCGAGGTCATCGGCCTGGGCTCGGTGGTGGAGCTGGAAGACCCCGTCACCGGCGAGCGCCTGGAGGTGCAGGTGGTCTCCCCCGCCGAGGCCAGCGTCCTGGAGACCCCCATGAAGATCTCCGATGCCTCCCCCATGGGCAAAGCCCTCCTGGGCCACCGGGAAGGGGATGTGCTCAGCCTGGATACCCCCAAGGGCAAGAAGGAGTTCCGGGTGGTTTCGGTGCGCGGCTAAACATGAACGAGCAGACGCGGCAACGCCTACTCAACCTGGAAGCCCTGGTGGAGGCGGGTTTTCAACCCTACCCCTACCGGTATCCCAAGACCCACAGCGCAAAGGAGATCCTATCCGCCAAGGAGGGGGCTCCCCCGGAAAGCGAGTGGGAGGAAGAGGTGGCCCTGGCCGGGCGCATCGTGGCCTTGAGGCGCATGGGGAAGGTCACCTTCGCCCACCTCCTGGACGAAAGCGGCAAGATCCAGCTCTATTTTCAAAAGGACCTCACCCCAAGCTACGAGCTTTTGAAGAAGCTGGACGTGGGGGACATCCTGGGGGTCAAGGGCACGGTCTTCACCACCAAGACCGGGGAGGTCACGGTGAAGGTCCTCTCCTGGACCCCCCTGGTGAAAAGCCTCCACCCCCTCCCCGACAAATGGCACGGGATCAAGGACAAGGAGGTGCGCTACCGGCAGCGCTACCTGGACCTCATCGTAAACCCTGAGGTGCGGGAGGTCTTTCGGCGGCGCACCGCCATGGTGCGCTACATCCGCCGTTTCTTTGAGGAGCGGGGGTTTTTGGAGGTGGAAACCCCCATCCTCCAGGCCACCACCGGCGGGGCGGAGGCCAGGCCCTTCAAAACCTATCACAACGCCCTGGACCACGAGTTTTACCTACGCATCTCCTTGGAGCTTTACCTGAAGCGCCTTCTCGTGGGAGGGTTTGAGAAGGTCTTCGAGATCGGGCGGAACTTCCGCAACGAGGGCATCGACCACAACCACAACCCCGAGTTCACCATGCTGGAGGCCTACTGGGCCTACGCCGACTACCAGGACATGGCCAAGCTGGTGGAGGAACTCCTTTCCGGCCTGGTCCTCCACCTCTTCGGCAGCTACCAGGTCCCCTACCAGGGGCGGGTGCTGGACTTTACCCCACCCTTTAGACGCATCTCCTTCGTGGAGGCCTTGAAGGAAAAGGCCGGTCTGCCCTTTGACCCCTTGGACCTGGAAAGGCTTAGGATCTTCGCCGACGCCCACCACCCCGAGCTCGCCCAGGTTCCCAGTTACAAGCTTCTGGACAAGCTTTTTGGCATCTACGTGGAGCCTGAACTCCAGAACCCCACCTTCGTCTTCGACTTCCCCCTGGCCATCAGCCCCTTGGCCAAGCGGCACCGAGAAAAGCCTGGGCTCACGGAGCGCTGGGACCTCTATGCGGGCGGGATGGAACTCGCCCCCGCCTACTCCGAGCTCAACGACCCCCTGGACCAGAGGGAACGCTTTTTGGAGCAGGCCAGGCGCAGACGGGAAGGGGACGAGGAGGCCCCGGAGCCCGACGAGGACTTCCTGTTGGCCCTGGAGTACGGCATGCCCCCGGCGGCGGGGCTTGGCCTCGGCTTGGACCGCCTGGCCATGATCCTCACCGACCAGCCCTCCTTGAGGGACGTCCTCCTCTTCCCCTTGCTCAAGCCCAAGCGGGAGCTGGTGGAGGAAGAAGCCTAGGTGGCGGAAAGGGCTGCCCGCCTCAGCCTCCTGGTGGCCCTGTGGGTCCTGGGGCTAAAGGCCTTGGCCTACCTCCTCACCGGCTCGGTGGCCCTTCTCTCCGATGCCCTCGAGTCCACGGTGAACGTGGCCGCGGCGCTTTTGGCCCTCTTCGCCATCCGCTTCGCCCAGCGTCCTCCCGACGAAACCCACCCCTTCGGGCACAGCAAGGCCGAATACTTCTCCGCGGTGCTGGAGGGAGTCCTGGTGGTGCTAGCCGCCCTTCTCATCGCCAAGGAATCCATCCCCCGCTTCCTTCATCCCAGGCCCCTAGGGGACCTGGGACCGGGCCTCCTGGTCAGCCTCCTGGCTTCCCTGATCAACGGCCTTCTTGCCTGGCACCTCCTCCGCCAGGGGAGGCGCCTGCGCTCCCCCGCCCTCACCGCCGACGGCTACCACGTGCTTTCCGACGTGCTCACCTCCGTGGGGGTTCTCGCCGGGGTAAGCCTTGCCTGGGCCACGGGGTTATGGGTGCTGGATCCCTTGCTGGCCCTTTTGGTGGCGGGGAACATCCTCCTCATGGGCTTCCGCCTGGTGCGCCAGTCCGTGGGAGGGCTTATGGATGAGGGGCTCTCCCCAGCGGAGGTGAGCCGGATCCGAAAAACCATCGCCGAGGCCTTGGGGGGAAGGGCCCTCGAGGTCCACGACCTCAAAACCCGCAAGGCGGGAAACCGGGCCTTTTTGGAGTTCCACCTGGTGGTGCCGGGGTCCATGACCGTGGAGGATGCCCACCGGCTCTGCGACGAGCTGGAAAGGGCTTTGGAGGAAAGTTTCCCCGGGCTTGCCGTCACCATCCACGTGGAGCCGGAAAGTGAGCGGAAGCGCTAAAGGATAGGGCTCCCCCCTGGCCACTCGAGAAGGTAGCTTCAGAAAGGGCCACCGACAGGCTGGCTTTTCCCCGCCGGCGAAGGAGTCTTCTAACGCTCTTTTCCTTGGGCGCATAAAAGCGTAGAATATGGCCCAAGGGAGGACCCATGCGCAAGAAGCACGACTGGCTCAGGGAAACCTACCAGAAGAGCCTGGAGAAGATGCCCGAGAGGCCTGTGGCCCACCGCACCCTTTCGGACATCGCCCCAGAACCCCTCTACACCCCCGAGGACATCGGGGTCCTGGACCCGGAGTACGAGGAGAAGCGGGGCTTCCCCGGGGAGTTCCCCTACACCCGGGGGGTCTACGGCTCCATGTACCGGTCCAAACTCTGGACCATGCGCATGTTCGCCGGCTTCGGCACCGCCGAGCAGACCAACGAGCGGTTCAAGAAACTCTTAAAGGCGGGCCAGACCGGCCTCAGCGTGGCCTTTGACCTGCCCACCCTCATGGGCTACGACTCCGATCACCCCCTTTCCAAGGGGGAGGTGGGCAAGTGCGGGGTGGCGGTCTCCAGCCTGGCGGACATGGAGATCCTCTTCGAGGGGATCAACCTCGAGGAGGTCACCACCTCCATGACCATCAATAGCCCCGCCAACGCCATCTGGGCCATGTACCTGGCGGTGGCCAAGAAAAAGGGCTACGACTGGAAGAAGCTCGGAGGCACCATTCAAAACGACATCCTCAAGGAGTTCATCGCCCAGAAGGAGTTCATCTTCCCTCCCAAACCCAGCGTGAAGCTGGTCATCGACACCTTTGAGTGGGGGCCCAAGAACGTCCCCAAGTGGAACTTCATCTCCGTCTCCGGCTACCACATCCGGGAGGCGGGCTCCACCGCCGTGCAGGAGCTGGCCTGGACCCTGGCGGACGGCTTTGAGTACGTAGAGGCCGCCCTCAAGCGGGGCCTGGACGTGGACGAGTTTGCCCCAAGGATCAGCTTTTTCTTTGACGTCCACAACGACTTCTTTGAGGAGATCGCCAAGTTCCGGGCGGCCCGGCGCATCTGGGCCAAGGAGATGCGCTACCGCTACAAGGCCAAGAACCCCCAAAGCTGGATGCTCCGCACCCACGCCCAGACCGCCGGGGTTTCCCTCACCGCCCAGCAACCCCTCAACAACATCGCCCGCGTGGCCATCCAGGCCCTGGCTGCCGTTTTGGGGGGTACCAACAGCCTCCACACCGACGCCTACGACGAAGCCCTGGCCCTGCCCACGGAGGAATCCGCCACCATCGCCCTCAGGACCCAGCAGATCATCGCCTACGAAAGCGGGGTCACCCACACCATCGACCCCCTGGCGGGGAGCTACTACGTGGAGTGGCTCACCGACGAGATGGAGCGCCAGGCCATGGCCATCATCGAGGAGATCCGGCGCATGGGGGGCGTGGTGCGGGCCATCGAGGAAGGCTACTTCCTGCGGGAGCTGGCCGAGGCCAGCTACCGCTACCAGCAGGAGGTGGAGCGTAAGGAGAGGATCATCGTGGGGGTCAACGCCTTCACCGACGAGATCCCCCTGAAGGTCCCCATCCAGCTGGTGGACCCCGAGGTGGAGCGGGTCCAGGCGGAGCGCCTGGCCCGGGTGCGCCGGGAACGGGACCCCAAGCGGGTGGAGGAGGCCCTTGCGGGCCTAAGGCGGGCTGCGGTGGAAGGGCAGAACACCATGCCCCACTTCGTGGAGTGCGCCCTGGCCTACTGCACCCTGGGGGAGATGATGGACGTCTTGCGGGAGGTCTACGGCACCTACCAGGAGCCAGCTTACGTTTAGGATTAGCATATGGACAGGCGCATACGGGTGCTCATCGCCAAGCCCGGGCTGGACGGCCACGACCGCGGGGCCAAGGTGGTGGCTCGGGCCTTAAGGGACGCCGGCATGGAGGTGATCTACACGGGGCTCAGGCAGACCCCGGAGATGATCGTGTCCGCGGCCATCCAGGAGGACGTGGACGCCATAGGGCTATCCATCCTCTCCGGGGCCCACATGCACTACTTCCGGGAAGTGAAGCGGCTTCTCGAGGAGCAAGGAGCCTCGGACATCCTCCTCTTCGGGGGAGGCATCATCCCCGACGAGGACGTGCCCAAGCTGCAAGAACTCGGGGTGGCAGCGGTCTTTGGCCCCGGAACCAGCACCCAGGAGATCGTGGACTTCTTGAAACGGGCGGTGCCGGAGCGCTGGCAGGCCCAGGGCTTAGCATGAAGGCCATCCAGCTTTACTACCCCCCGGAGTGGGCTCACTGCTACGGGTGCGGCTACTTAAACCCCATGGGCCTCCACCTCAAGACCTACTGGAAGGCGGACGAGGGCCAGAGCGAAACCCGTTTCACCCCTAGCCCCCATCACACTGCCATTCCCGGGTTCGTCTACGGGGGGCTTCTCGCCTCCTTGGTGGACTGCCACTCCACCGCCACCGCCGCCGCCGCCAAGGCCCATGCTGAGGGCCTGGATCTGGCAACCCACCCCCTCCGCTTCGTCACCGCCAGCCTCAAGGTGGACTACCTGAAGCCCACCCCTTTGGGGCCCGAGCTGGTCCTGGTGGGCCGGGCCAAGGAGGTGAAGGGGAGGAAGGTGGTGGTGGAAACCGAACTCTACGCCAACGGGGAGGTGACCGTACGGGGGGAGGCGGTCCTGGTGCAGATCATCGAGGGCTTCGGCCAAGGAGATACCGCTCCAAAAGGCCGATAATGCGGGAAAGACCCTCGGCTTTGGGGGAGGCCACCAGAACCAGCTCCAGCCAGGCTTCTTCCAGGATCTTCTTCACCTCCTCCAGCTCCCTTCCCGGGAAGACGGTACCCAGGGCCACGGCCTGGGACCTTTCCCAAAGCTCCTTCTTTTCCCGCTGCAGGTGCCTGATCTCCTGCCTGGCAAAGTAGAGGTCCGCCTCCAGCTGGTGGATACGGTCATGGAGGGGCTTTTCCTCCTGGCGCCTCTGCTCCCTCTCCCGGCGGATCAGCTTCTCCCAATCATCCCAGCGCATGGATTCCAGATTAAAGAAAGACTCGGCATCCCGGTGTGATCCATGCACTGGCTCCCAGAACCGGCCCTCTGGACCCTGGCTCAGGCTTTCCTGGCAAAGGAGCGCGCCTCGAGGAGCCGCTCCAGGAGGAAAAGCGCCAGGGCCAAGGCCAGGAGATAGGGGCGCAGGGGCAGGGGGGAGGATCCAGGTTGCCCCAGGTCCTCCAGGGCCAGCAACCGCCCATGGGAAGCCTCGGCCAGGGTCTTGAGGACCAGCTTCCCATCCCTGGGGGTCCACTCCCCGGGCAAGGGGAAGGCCAGGGGCAAGCGGCGCGAGCCGTCCAGGAGCACCCCGGGAGCCGCCGGGGCCTGGATTTCGTACCGCCCAGGCCCCGTGGGCACCAGGGGCATCTCCTGGCCCTCGCTTAGGAAAAGCGGGCGCTCCAGGTGGCCCAGAACCACCACCCGCACCCCTTTCCCCTCGGGATAGGCGTACAGGGCCATGGCCTTCTTGCCCCCCATGAGGTAGCGGGCAAGGCCGCCCAGAAAAGAAGCTGCCTCCTTCCAGCCCCGCCAGGAACGGGAAAGATCCGTGGCCAAGGCGGCCACCCGCCCCTCTCCCCTCTCCCCCAGGGCCAGCACCGCTCTGCCGTCGCTTTCCAAAACCACCTCCGCCCAGGGCTCGGCCCGGGCCGGAAGGAGAACGGAAAGGGGAGGTGGGGAAAACCCCTGGGCCAGGGGATGGAGCCTGGCCTTGACGGGGAAACGGCCCTCCAGGCCCTCCCCCTGGAAAACCTCCTGCCCTTCCTTCAGGAAAAGCCGGGGAAGCTCCTGGGCGGTGGCCGCTTGGTAGTACCGGCCCCCACCCCTTTCGGCGAGGACCTTCAGAAAGGCCCGGTCGGCGTCGGCTCCCAGGGCCATGGCGCTCACCTCGAGGCCCGAGGCCTCCGCCAGGGCCAGGATGGGGTCTTGGGGGTCGGAGATGAGGCCATCGCTGAGCACCAGGATCCCCTTGCGCTCCACCGGCACCCCCTGCAAAAGCCGCACCGCCTCCCGGAAGGCGGAGCCCAGGACCGTCCCGCCCCCCGCCCGCACGGACAAGAGGAGGCTTTCCGCCTCCTTCTTCCCCTGCTCCGTCATGGGCCTGGGTGGAAAAAGAACCCGATGGGTGGAGGAAAAGAGCACCACGCCCAGGTAGTCCTCCTCCGCCGCCGACCGCACCAGCTCCAAGGCCCCCGCCACCGCCAGGGAAAGCTTCTCCCCCTCCATGCTTCCCGATACGTCCATCACCAGAACCAAGGCCGCCCCCTTGCGGCCCAGGGGCTTTAGGGGAAGGTCTTCCGGCAAAGCCCGGTCCCAGCCGCCGAAGAAAAGACCCTTGGGGGTGGCGGTGAAAAGAAGGCCGCCGCCTTGGCGGAGGTAGCTCCTCAGGGCCTCCGGGGCCCCCTCGGGAAGGTCCAAGACCCCGAGGCCCACCGCCACCAGGTCGGCCTCGAGGGGCAGGCGGAAAGGGCCTTCCTCCACCTGGAAGCCCTGGGCCTCCAGGTAACGGGCCAAGGCCGGGTCCCCCAGCACCAAGGCCCTGCCGCGGTCGGCAGGTTGGAGGCTCACCTGGGCCTCGCTCCGGCCCCAGGAACCCTCCACCACCGCCCACACCTCCGCCTTCTCCGTAAGGGAGAAGGTGTACGCCAGGCTCTTACGCCCCTCCACCCGAAGGCTTCGTTCCCAGGTCCCTGCGGGGCCCTCCACCCTCAGGCGTGCCTCCACGGAGAGGGGTGCCTCGAGGACCACTCCCACCCCCACCGTTTCCCCGTACAGGGGGTAAGGCGGGGGGACCAGCTCCACCGCCACATGGGGCTTGGGGGGAACGTAAACCGCATCCAGGGGAAAGGGGGCTGAAATGGGTTCGAAAAGCCCGTCGGAAACCAGGACCACGCGGCTCGGCCTCAGGGCCTCTGCCTCCTGGAAGGCCGCCTTCAGGTCTGTCCTCTCCCCCAGGTCCAGCCTGCGGGCGGTGGGCGAAGGAAGCCTCGCCGCCCGCTCCGCAAAGGCCACATAGATCCCATCCCTAGGAAGCCTATCCGCCAAGGCGAAGACGCTTTCCCGGGCAGAGGGCGAAAAGTCCAGAAGGTACACCACCCGCCCCGGCATGGGCCACCTGGGATCCAGGAAGGCCAAGAAAAGTAGGATGAGGACCCCAACCTTAAGAAGCCGGAGCATAGCCTCATGCTAGAGGCTTTGGGATGGCCTGGGCCATCCAGGGAACCCCATCAGTCCATCCAGTGCCCCAGCTTCTCCTTTTTGGCCTGGAGGTAACGCTCGTTGTGGGGGTTGTCCCCGGCCCTCAGGGGAATGCGCTCCACGATCTCGATGCCGAAACCCGACAGGGCCTTCACCTTGCGGGGGTTATTGGTGAGGAGGCGCATCTTGCGCACCCCAAGGTCGTAGAGGATCTGGGCCCCCACCCCGTAGTCCCGCAGGTCCGGCGGGAACCCCAGGGCCAGGTTGGCCTCCACCGTGTCCAGGCCTTGGTCCTGCAGGTGGTAGGCCCGGATCTTGTTGATGAGGCCGATTCCCCGCCCCTCTTGCCTCAGGTAGACCAAAACCCCCTTCCCCTCCTTAGAGATACGCTCCAGAGCCAGATCCCGCTGGAAACCGCAGTCGCACCTCAGGGAGTGCAGGGCATCCCCGGTGAGGCACTCGGAGTGCATGCGCACCAGGACGGGCTCCTCAGGGTCCCAGCTTCCCATGACCAAGGCGGCGTGCTCCTCCCCGGTGAGGCTATCCCGATACCCCACGATGCGGAACTCGCCAAACCGGGTGGGCAAAAGGGCCTCTGCCTCCCGTTTCACGTAGAGGTCCCCCTTCTCCAGGCGGTAGCGGATGAGGTCGGCGATGGTGCCCACCTTAAGGCCGTGGCGCCCGGCAAACTCCAAAAGGTCCGGAAGCCGGGCCATGGTGCCATCCTCCTTGAGGATCTCGATGAGGCTCCCCACCGGCCTAAGCCCCGCCAGGCGCAAAAGGTCCACGGTGGCCTCCGTGTGCCCGGCCCGCCTCAGGACCCCGCCCGGCCTAGCCACCAGGGGGAAGATGTGCCCAGGGCGCCGGAAATCCTGGGCGGTGGCCTCGGGATCAGCCAGAAGCCTTATGGTGGCCGCCCGCTCAAAAGCGGAGATCCCCGTGGTGGTCCCCCGGGCATCCACGCTCACGGTGAAGCGGGTACCCTGGGGATCCTGGTTTTTCTCCACCATAAGGGGCAGGTCCAGGGCCCTGGCCCGTTCCTCGGTCAAGGCCGCGCAAAGGAGCCCCCGGCACTCCCTGAGCATGAAGTTCACCCACTCCGGGGTCACGTGCTCTGCCGCCATGATGAGGTCGCCCTCGTTTTCCCGGTCCTCGTCGTCCACCAGGATCACCGGGCGGCCTTGGCGGAGTTCCTCCATGAGTTCCCTGACGCTGGCCAAACCCTCCATCATTCCCCCTTCACAAGCCGCTCCAGATAGCGGGCGATGAGGTCCACCTCCAGGTTCACCCCATCCCCCACCTTTAGGCTTCCTAAGTTGGTGACCTTAAGGGTGTGGGGGATGAGGGTGACGAAGAAGTCCTGCCCCTTTAGGCCCGCCACCGTGAGGGAAACGCCGTTTAGGGCCACGCTTCCCTTCTCGGCAATGTAGCGGGCAAGGTCTTGGGGGAGTCGGAAGAAGTAGTCCTTGGCCCCCGGGGCCTCCCGGATGGCCACCACCTCCGCCACCCCGTCCACATGCCCGGTGACGAAATGCCCCCCAAGCCGGTCCCCCACCTTAAGGGCCCTCTCCAGGTTGGGCCGGTGCCCCACCCGCCAGGTGGGGGCGGTGCGGCGCAGGGTTTCCCGGGCAAGCTCCACCCAAAAACCGCCCTCGTCCACCTCCACTGCGGTGAGGCAGACCCCATCCACCGCCACCGAATCCCCTACCCTAAGGTCAGAAAGCACTTCCTTGGCGGCGATCCTGACCCTGAGGAAAGGCCCCTCCCGGACCTCCACGATCTCGCCGGTTTCCTCCACCAATCCCGTGAACATCACCCCTCCGGGTACGCCTCCAGCCAAAGGTCCTCCCCAAGCCACTCCTTGCGGACGAGCCTCAGCCTCTTGGCCTCGGCCATGCGCTCCAGGGCAAACCCCTCCAAGAACCCCCTCCCCTCCCCCAACACCTTGGGCGCCACGAAGAGGGCCAGCTTGTCCACCAGTCCCCTCTCCCAGAAGGCCCCAGCCAGCCTCGGACCCCCCTCCAGAAGGATCCCGTCCAGTCCCTCCTCCAAGAGAAGGTGCAAGGCCCCCTCGAGGCTCACCCTCCCTCCTTCCCGGGGAAGCTCCACCACCCGGGCACCCGCCTCCTCGAGGGCCCTAAGCCGATCCTTGGGCGCACCCTTGCCCACCAGCACGTACACGCGGGCAGGCTCCCCCCGGGGTCCCTTCTGAAAGATACGGGCGGTGGGGGGAGTGCGGCCCTCGGTGTCCAAGACCACCTTCACCGGGTCCCTGAGGGGCGGGGGCTCCAGCATGAGAGGGAAGGGCCTGAAGTCCGGCTCCCGCACGGTGAGCCAGGGATCGTCCTTGAGGACCGTCCCCACCCCCACCATCACCACGGGAAGCCACTGCCGGTAGGCCTGGGCGATGCGCCGGCTTTCCTCAGAGGAGACGTAGCGGGCATCCCCACTCAAGGCCGCCACCTTGCCGTCCAGGGTGAGGGCCGCCTTGAGGAGGACGAAGGGCCGCCCCCTTTTCTGGACGGTAAAGAAGGCCTCGTTCTGCTCCTGGGCCTCGGCCTCCAAAAGCCCGGCCTGGACCTCTACCCCGGCTTCCCGAAGCCTTTCCAAGCCCCCCCGGGCCGCCGGGTTGGTATCCCGGGCCGCCGCCACCACCCGGGCTACCCCCGCCTGCAAAAGGGCCAGGGAACAAGGGGGGGTGCGGCCATGGTGGTTGCAGGGCTCCAAGGAGACATAGGCGGTGGCCCCCTGGGCCAGGGAACCCGCCTCCCTTAAGGCAAAGACCTCCGCATGGGGCTCCCCCGCCCTAGGATGGTACCCCTCCCCTACGATGCGGCCATCCCGCACCAACACTGCCCCCACCAAGGGGTTTGGGTGGGTGTGGCCTCGAGCCCTCTCGGCCAACTGCAACGCCCTACGAAGGAACCTCTCGTCCAGCTCTCGCAAAAGACCTCCTTCTCCCATCCGGACTTTCACCGTCGGCCCCGGAATTCCACCGGGTCGGGCCCCAAAGGGGCTTCGCGGGCTTTCACCGCCGGTGGGGACTTCCACCCCGCCCCGAAGGAGGTGCCTACAGGCACCGCATTCAGTTTACCAAAA